>VCCI02000003.1:300000-521475 GCA_005938025.2 Inquilinus sp. KBS0705
CAGCCTCGGCACAGTTCTTTATCACATACCCCAACTTTAATATGCGCATAGTTAAATCGCAATCTTCAGCCAGTGTATCATAGGTAAAACCACCTGCCTGGAATATAGCCGACTTACGGAATGCACCAATAGCACCGGGTACAACGGTAATACTATTGATAATATCAAACGCCCGGCGGTCCATATTTTGAGCGGTGATGTACTCAATTGATTGCCATTTGGTAATAATGTTGTTTTCGTTACCCACTTTAACCGTTCCGGCAACTGCACCAATTTCAGCATCGGTAAAGTAGGTCATCATGTGGTATATGGCATCGGTACGCAGTTGCGTATCGGCGTCAATACAAACCACAAATTCGTTTTTAGCGTGCGATATCCCAAAGTTTAACGCTGATGCCTTGCCACCGTTTGGTTTGGTTAAAACAGTAACCAACGGGTGCTTGCCATAGGCTTCGGCCACAACCTGGTAGGTCCTGTCTTTACTTCCATCATCTACAAATATGATCTCGAATACACCATATTCGGTCTTTAACAGGCTTTGTATGGTTTTTATGGCGGTAACTTCCTCGTTATAGGCAGGTACAATTATACTTATGGCAGGTAAATCACTATCTGCAGCTTGGCGCTCTATTTTTTTGTTGACACTAAACTGCCTTGATGCCAGAATGCCTATTAAAATTATACGCCCTATGGCTAAAAATATGGCTGTTAAAAACAGGTAGAACAGGAAACGGTTACCTACAAAAAAACCAACAACTACAACATCATAAAACTTACCCCAAAAACTGCTGTTTTCTTCTTTAGCTTCGGGCATCAGGTCGTCTTTCGTTTTGCCTAAAACATCGGCGATGGTGGTAAATTGGTAACCGTGGCTTTTAAAATAATGAATAATGGCAGGCAACGCTTTAACCGTTTCTTCGCGCGTATCGCCACCGGCATCGTGCAGCAATATCATCGATCCGTTGTCTTTTTGCCTGATGGTGCGGGCTACAATACTATCGGCCGTTACACCGGGTTGCCAGTCCCATGGGTCTATAGATTCGCCTATAGTGATATAGCTTTGCCTGCGGCTTTCAGCAACCGGTATAACCTCTGCTAAGGTTTGTGGCTCGGCATCCGCGTTAAATGGCGGGCGGAAAAGTATGGTGCTTCGCCCGGTGATAGATTCTATCAGTTTACGGGTCGAATTTAGCTCAAGGTTTACACGCTCCAAGCCAATGGTCGAAATGTCGGGGTGGAAAAACGTGTGGTTACCTATTTCGTAACCCTCGTCATATATCCTTCTTAAAATAGGGATGTTTTTTTCAACCATCGATCCTACCACAAAGAAAGAAGCCGGAACTTTCTCCTTTTTTAAAATATCAAGTATACGTGGGGTAAAGTCGGGGTCGGGGCCATCATCAAATGTTAAAACAACCTTACCAGGTTTAAGGCCATAGCGGCGTATAACATATTTAGTAGGCAGCTTTATATATTTTTGATTGGTAATGGTATAGCTCGCGGTATCAAGCGATACATCAATTTTGCCGGTTGTAGGGGTAGTTATCAGGTCTAAGACCTCACCGCCTTCACCTGCATAATCAATCTTATTATTTAAACCAACGGTGGTTAGTTTTTTAATATCGACGCCCGTCTTTTTTAAAGAATCAATAGAAAGGTTTTCCTGGAAGAAGGTCCAAAGGCGTGGGTCTTCTGTACCCAGTCGCCACAGTGCCACACCACCCGTTGCCCAATCATCAGCCATGCGTATGATGTTAAAATTGGTTGCCGCATCGGTGAAGTAAACAACATGGTTTAAGCCATCGGTACCCAAATAGTTGTAATGCAGGTTGGCTGATAAAGGGTCGTAAATGATTTTAGAATTTTTCTGTTGGGCAGTACTAATAGCTTGCTGATAACCTGCGATAGACCCAACACTGTTTTCGGGCCAGTCGTACCCTCCACCTGCAAAGGTTAGTATGATCTTCTCGCTTGGCACTTTTGAGCAAACTTCATCCAATATCTCTTCTACCCAATGTTGGTGCGAAATGTCGCCTGCGTTGCTGCCGTCGGAGTGTTGGTCAATAGCCATAATGAACAAGAAGTCATTAACATGCTGCAGGCGTTCAATGTTATATTGCTCATCTTCGGGTACCACATTTTGCGTAACCAATAGGCCATTGGCGTGCATGGTGGCGTATAATTCTTTTTGAAAAGCGATGTAGTTTTTGCTGTTACGGTCTTTTACGTCATCAAGGTCTACATTAATACCCTGAAAATTGTAATGCTTCAATCTTTCTACCATGCTGCCAATAAAGGCGGTGCGTAGCTTTTTATTGCCAAAAATATGTTCAACCTCTTCAACATCATAACCACCTTTAAGGTTGTCGTAGTTAGATAGCGTAACCAGTATTTGTTTTTTGTATTTTTTGTTGAGGTTGATAAGGCCTGTATCTAATACCGTTTTTAATGTGTCGGAATGTTGGGTAAACGAAAACCCTTCGGTAACCACCATATCCAGGTGTTGCATGTATTGCAGCAACGAGTTATAGGCCTGCGGCTCCCATGCACGATAAAAGCCCGCATTAATACGGTTGGCGTTATTTGGGTGTTTTAATTGATGCTGGCGGCGTGCCCTTGCCAATTGTTCTATCACCGATTTTTCGATCTTAAAATCCTGGTAACGTTTGGATTTTTTCATCTGATCCATCTCTTCCCTGGTTATCTTTTTTGGCGCGGGGTCAAGGTTGGGAAGTAGAGGATATTCGGTAGAGGTAACTGTAATTACTGCAGCAACTACCCCACCAATAAGTATAATTAAAAGTATGCGGCTAAGCCATTTAAAACGGTTCCACCTGCCGGGGTTGTCAGCCTGAAAGACCTGTTTATGGGACATGAAAGGATATTAAATTTAGATTGAAAGTACAATAATAATAACAGTATTAACGCACCGGTTTATTTGTATCGATATTTGAAAAATCGACCCCGCATTTACAGTTACTACCGCAACCCTTTTTTGCGAAGATGCTTTTATATAACAAGCACCCTACGTAAAAAACAGCTGCTGCAAATAATATAACTATAATAATTGCCTGTATATTCATGATGCAAAATTAATCAATTATATATACGTACATACACAAAAAAAAGTATAATGTTATTTGTGCATAAAGGCAACAGTGCCGCCAACCCAGTCAAAATCTTTATTGTACCTAACGCCTATCATTTTGCCCCTGCTAAGTCTGGCAAGGTTTATAGCCAGCGTAGGTTTGGTGTCGCCATCAGGCCATAAATAAAGCAATCGTATTTCTATCTTCACTCCGCCATCCGGCGATTCAAGTACCGGTTCATAAGTTACCTTTTCCTGCAATATCCAATTTTCGGGATCTTTAATTTTTTCGATATCCCCATCCATAATATCAATAATAACACCCTGCCCTGCAAAAGAGAATAGCGGCTTTAGCACGTAGTTTTGCAGGTCCTCAGGTATTTCCTTTAACTTATGCAAAAACTGCGTTTTGGGGATGTAATTGCCGCTTAAAAAAGGCATGGTGAACTTGCTTATGCGGTAAAACCAATTTGGGTGAGTTATCCACTCTACATCCAGCGGTTTTCTTATATCTTCCACATTATTAAATATATCCGGGTCGCTATCTATCTCGTCAAATATAAGGCGGTTATATATCCTGCGGATTCGCTTTTTTTCGCCGGAGGCCTTTTTATAAAATAACTGATTATCCTCTTGAATCAAGTCGGCAAGCGAGACTATTGGGGTGCCTATGTATCCTTCGGTGATGTAAAAATCTACCGCGGTTTTTTGGTTAGGGGCATCTACATCCATTAATACCACCTCATCCGGCTGGTATGGGCCTATAATGGTCTTTTTAAGCAGATCGAGATAGCCGCTTTTGCTTAAACCATTAAAAAAGATGGTTTGATTGCCATGTATATTAAAAGTATGCCTGTAATTTTCACCTAAATGCACCTGGAAACCATATAACGATGGAAAGCCTTGCATCTCTATCAGTTTAGGCACAATGTTACCGGCATCGTCCTTACAAACCCCAAAATCAAGTGCTATAAAATGGGGGTGATCATTCTCGTTTGCTACCCGCCATTTTTCGGGGATGGCACGTTCGGATAGTTCCTTAAAATTTGGCTTTAGTATAGTTGCTATGATATCGTCGCCGGCCTGTATCAGTTTATCTCTGAAATCGTCTGTTAAAAAAACGGGTGTTTCTGCTATACGAAACTCAATTGGTTTTTTAAGGCCGTCGTTAAGATCCACCAAAAAATCAGCATATTTTTCTTCGGTGAAGTTATCGTTGAATGTTTTTCTGATTGATGTGTTCATAGTGATTCTTATTACATTATACCCCCTTTGTCATCCTGAGCGATAGCGAAGGATCCATTAGCCAGGTATTTTTTACAGCAAAATAAATTAGTTTGTATTAACTGGCGGCCATTCCATTATATCACTGTTTAAGAAAGTCCAATTTGGGTTTTCTTGCTCTATTAAATTTACTTTTTTTATTCTTGTCCAGCCCTTAATTTCTTTTTCTCTTTCAATTGCATTGTTAATATAATGATGCCTTTCATACCATATTAAATAAAAACATTTGTATTTAGATGTAAAGCCGCTTTGCCCGTTTTTACCAAAATAGTGTTCATATAAACGCCGGCTCAAATCATTTGTAACGCCTGTATAAAGCACCTTTTTGTTGTAATTTGTTAGTATATAAGTGAAAAAGTTATAGTTCGTCATAGACAAAGTTCATTACAAAGCGGCGAATAGATGCTTCGCTATCGCTCAGCATGACAAAAGGCTATCGCCTCATCCAAAAAATTAGGGATAATGGTTTTTTGCGTATGCACAATTTTATCAGGGTCCTCTAAGCGTTCGAGCATTTCTTTGTATTTCTGTTCGCCATGCTCGCTTATTACCTCATCTTTCTTGTCCTCGCGCAAAAGCATCGCTTTTATACCCATAGCGTCAGCCTCCGGGTGAAACTGGGTGGCAAAGAAGTATTCGTTAAAACGGATAGCCATCATGGCACGCGGCAAGTCAACATAGGGGCGTTCTTTTTCAAGCGCCAGTAGCTGCATGCCCAGTTTTTCCAATTTCTTTTCATTAGGATTGGTCACTTGCCATCTGCGCGAGTCGACTGTATAAAACGGATTGGCCAGGCCTTCAAAAATAGCATCATTTTTACCGGCTTCTGTTAAATGTACCGGCAAAATACCGAACGACGGTGAGCGGCGTGTATTAATATCGCCCAAGCCATACTTTCGGCACATCAGCTGAAACGAGTGACATACAAAAAATACATGCTTTTTTTGGCCGCTATTGCCCAGGTTATGGTCTTCTAACTTATCTATCAGCCTAAAATATTTCTTTTCCCACTCGGTACCCTCACTGTCCAGCGGACTACCCGGCCCGCCGCTTGATATGTATACATCGAAGTTTGTACTGGGTACCTGCCCTTTAAGGCGAACGTCGAAAACCTCGTAAGTTAGATCAAGCCCGTGCTGTACCTTATAGCGCTCCAGAATATCCCGGAAACCCCGCATCCCCTCATTTGCTATGCCATCATATAGGTCTAAAATAGCAACTTTCACTCCCGGCTTATCTGTCTGTATCATTAAATTTATATCCCTTTTAAAGTTTGCGATGTAATGTAATCCACCACATCTGCAAAGTTATTATTTTGGTTGTAAATAGCCAGTTGCCTGTCGGCACCTGTGCCGTTTTCCAGTATTTTGTGCACATATTGCAGGTCGTCGCGGCAACCCAGGTCGTCCACTACATCGTCAACAAAATCCAACAGTTCCAGTATAAGGGCGCGTGTATTAACCTCCAGCTCTTTACCAAAATCTATCATTTTACCATCAATACCATATCGGGCTGCACGCCATTTGTTTTCGTTTATTAAGGCCCGGTTATAGGTAATAAACTTCATGTTTTGCTGCCTAAGCTTGTATAGTTTGGCGCAAATACACTGAAACAAGGCCACCATGGTCATGGTTTCGTCTATCAACATGGGGCAATCGCATACCCTGAATTCGATGGTTTGGAAGAAGGGGTGCACCCTCAGATCCCACCATATTTTTTTGGCGTTATCTATACAGTTGGTTTTTACCAGCAGCTTTACATAATTGTCATAATCTTCAATACTGGCAAAATAATCGGGTATGCCCGTGCGCGGGAATTTATCAAATACCTTGGTGCGGAACGATTTATAACCTGTATTACGCCCCTCCCAAAACGGAGAATTGGTTGATAGCGCGTACACATGCGGCAAAAAATACCGGGCTTGGTTGGCAATATGTATGGCCATATCACGCGATTGTATGCCCACATGCACATGCAAACCAAAAATAAGGTTCGACCGCGCTGCTTCCTGCAATTCATCTACTATCTCAAAATACCTTGGATGATCTGTTATAAGCTGGTGCTGCCAATGCGAGAAGGGGTGGGTGCCGGCCGCGCCAATACGTAGGCCAATATCACCGGCTAACTGCGCTACTGTGCCCCGTAGTTTACCCACTTCTTTGCGGGCTTCCTCGGTATTGCGGCAAATGTGGGTGCCCACCTCTACAACTGCCTGGTGCATTTCGGCTTTTACCTGGTCTTCGTGTATTTTTTGCGCACTATCTACAATTTTTTGATCATGCGATTGCAGTTCCCTTGTTACCGGGTCAATCACCATAAATTCTTCTTCAACACCTAAGGTAAACTCGTTCATAATTGGTTAGGGCTATATATAGCGATGGCTTTTGAGGCCATCGCTGTTAACATAAAAGGCTTTATTTTTTTGCAGACTTTTTAGTCGGCTCTTTGGCTTTTTCAGCTGATATAGGATGGTCAAAAACACCAACCGATACATCTTTTGGAGCCTTTGCTTTCTGCGCTATAAGCGGCAATTTATTAGCTCCTGTTTTTACAAATTCGCCCCAGGTAAGGTTGTCCAGGCCATCTTTTTGCTTTTTAGCGCGCTCTATAGCGTAGCTGGCGGCCGTTTCTACCACCCACTCAAAGTTGTCCTGGCCTACGCTGGTAACTTCGGCATCAGGGGCAGGGTTGCAAAAGTCGATGGCATACGGTATACCATCGCGTACCGCAAATTCAACGGTGTTAAAATCGTAGCCCAGGTACTGGTTTAGCTGTAAAACGTACTTTGTAATGGTATCCAGCATCTTTTTAGATGCGGGCGCTTTACCATGTTCGTAGCGTAAATGGTGTGGGTTGCGGGGTTCGTATTGCATAATGCGCACATGCTTGCCGCCTATGCAATAGCAGCGAAAATAGTCATCAAAAATGATCTCTTCCTGCAGCAGCATTACCAACTGATGCGTTTGGGCAAACTTGTCCCAAAGGTCTTCCTTATCGCTTATTTTGTATACATCGCGCCAGCCGCCGCCGTCAAAAGGCTTCATATAGGCCGGGAAACCCACATAATCAAATATGGCATCCCAATCTAAGGGGAAGGCAAGGTTACGGAATGATCGATCATTAGTACTGGCGGGGTGATCTTTTGAAGGTAAAAGCACTGTTTTTGGTACCGGTACGCCCAATTTTACAGCTAAAGCGTTGTTGAAGAACTTCTCATCAGCGCTCCACCAAAAGGGGTTATTGATAACCGCTGTGCCTGTTATAGCAGCGTTTTTAAGTGATGCACGGTAAAAGGGCACATCCTGCGATATACGGTCTATTATTACCGAATAACCAAGCGGTTCGCCTTGCATCATCTTATCTATACGTACAAATTCGGCACTTATGTTCTTTTCTGCCTTTTCGTTTACACGATCTACAAATGCCTGCGGGAATGAATTCTCCTGCCCAAATAATATGCCTATTTTTTTCATGGTTGATACTTATTTCTTTTTAATTTTTTGACTTGCTATAGCTAAGGTTCTTCAGTTTTTTACAGGTGCCGGGCTTACTAATATAAAATTTATTTTATGGTAGACAAGTAATGTGGAAACATCTCTTTCCAGATGGGCCAATCGTGGTTGGCAAATGGCCGTATATCCAGCCAATGATTAATATGCTTTTCGTTTAAAATGTTTGACATCCTGATGTTATAATCCTTACACATGTCGTGTTCTGATGTACCCAGTATAATGTTCATCTGCCAAAGTTCGGGCTGGTTGCTGGCGGGCAAAAAATCTACCGGGTTATTATAAAAAATGTCGTCGTTATAAAAGCCATCAGTAAACATTTTTATATCAAATGCGCCGCCCATGGTAAACAGGTGGGCCACTTTTTCGGGGTGCTTAAAGGCAAAGTTGGCCGCATGGTAGCCGCCAAAGCTGCAACCTGCCATAGCCACCCTGCCCACGCCGGTTTCGTGTTGCGCCCAGGGTATCAGTTCGTCGGTAAGCATTTTGTCGTACCAGGCATAGTTGCGGGCACGGTCGGCGGGGTGTATACCTTTATCGTACCAGCTGCGGTCGTCAATAGTATCGGGGCAGTATATTTTTACCAAACCTTCGTCAATAAACCAGCGCACGCTATCTATCAGCCCAAAATCTTTATTTTGATGGTAACGGCCCTTTGTGGTGGGGAACAGGATAACCGGGTACCCCCTGTCGCCAAAAACCAGCATCTCCAGGTCCAGGTTTAAGTTGGGCGAATGCCAGCGGTGATATTGTTCAGTCAAGTTGTTGTGTTTAAGAATGTAAGTTACAGCTTTAGCTGTAAATGTCAACATGGTGCTAAATAATTATGTTTTGTTATATAAGTAAAACTATAACCCTACTTTTGTAGCCTTAATTATTTTTATACTAATATGTACACCTATAGTACAGCTACTGACATGACGATTGCCAAACAGCAACTTACCATAAAATCGACCCTGCTTGAACGCGATGTTACCTGCACTTTACTGATGCCCGAAGAAGGCAGCGTGGCCGAACCACTAAACTTATTGCTGCTGAACGATGGCCAGGAACTGGATAACCTGAAACTGGAAGATACCCTGCAAAACCTATACGAGCGCAATTGCTTAAAGCCTATACTGGTGGTTGCCATACATGCCGGCGAAGAGCGCTTACAGGAATACGGCGTGGCCGGCAAGCCCGATTTTAAAAAACGTGGTGCCAAAGCAGGCCTTTATACCCAATTCATTAAAACCGAACTGCTGCCCTTTATTACCGAAAATACAGGCATCGAGCATTTTGAAAGTACCGCCTTCGCGGGATTTTCGCTTGGGGGATTAACCGCTATGGATATTGCCTGGAATAACCCCGAACTTTTTGATAAAGTGGGTGCCTTCTCGGCCTCGTTTTGGTGGCGTAGCAAGGACCTGACCAAAGGCTATACAGCCGATGACCGTATAATGCACAGCGTTATAAAAGCTACCGAAGGCAAGCCGGAACTAAAATTTTGGCTGCAAACCGGCACTAAGGACGAAACCGCCGACCGTAACAAGAACGGTATTATAGATTCTATTGACGATACCATTGATATTATAAAAGAACTGCTGGCAAAAGGTTACCAGCGCCCTGCTGATATACAATACCTTGAAATTTTGGGCGGCACCCACGATACCGAAACCTGGGGCAAGGCCATGCCTAAGTTTTTGAGCTGGGCATTTGGGAAGTAAGGGATTTGTACGAGATTCCCTTCCACCACGTCATTGCTGTAAGGGTTACGTAATTCGCCCACAGAATTAGGTATTTTTTTATTTGTTGTTTAGGGTGGCCATTTCGATAGGTTTTTTGCCATTAATACCTTGATGTGGCCGTTCCCAATTGTAGTAAACAAGATACTTGAGCAACTCGTCTTCTAACTCTTCCAGGGTGTCGAAGTCTGTATCTTCGATGAGGTCTTCCTTCAGCGTTCGCCAAAAGCGTTCGACCTTGCCGTTGGTTTGCGGGCGGTAAGGCTTCATGTAGCGGCGCTTAATGCCTGTTTCCATCAGCATACGTTCAAATGGATGGTTCTTTTTGTTCAGACTGGCAGAGGTACCGAATTCCGGCCCGTTATCTGCAATGACCTCTTCAAACTGGATGCCGAACTCGCGCTTTAGAGCCTGCATGCAGTGCATCGCAGTGAACATCGTACTTAAGGCGGTAATGTCTTCCATCACCTGAGCCCAGGCCAGGCGTGAATAATCATCCAGTACACAAAGCAAGTAAAGCCTCCTGTTTTGCCCTCTTATCACACTTTTACTTAAATGATGACAGTCGATATGCCCTAATTGGCCCATACGTTCTTTAATGATTTTAACCTTTACTTCCCGGTCTGCCGGCTTTAAGCGGTTCCGGTTATGCCGCTTCAGAATATTATATATCCTTGAAGGGGATGGTATAAAGTTATTGGATTTTTGTTTAAGCTGACTGTTGATCTCAAACTTATTGCAGCCCCGGTCCCGAAGTTCCAGTACCTGCTGTTCATCCGCCAGTGATGGCCTGCGGCTGCCATATTTAGGCCCGCGCTTACCCGGCAGCAGGTCAAGCTCGTTACCAGACTGTTTAAAAAGGTTATAATATTTCAGGAAAGCTCTTGCATCAGTATCATGGGCAGAATAGAAATCCTTAGCGAACCTAAAAGTGGGATGTTCGCCACGTTTTACTTGCTCATATTCACCAATCAGGAAACGGTATTTGCTCAGATAATTCCGTTTTAAGGTAAGGTCATTGTTAATGTTACGCATAACGTTTAGCTTTAATGTATAAAGCTAATTCTGTTACCGAATTAGTTGACCTTTACAATTGCGAGGCACGAAGCAATCTCCAAACTATGCCTTAATAAACTATACCCTAATAAACTGTGTCGTTGCGCGGAGCGATAGCGTCAAAGCAAACTCAGTTGGGTAGGTAATGAATTTGTGTTTCAAACGAATGTGGCCCGCTCATTGCCGCGGGAGGGCTACTTCTTTTCCCTTGATGGAAAAGAAGCAAAAGATCAAGACAAAAAAATCCTTCCACCCACGGGCCTTTACCTTTTGGCCCGGTTTTTTGTCGGGCCTTTGCGCACGTTCGATATTGTCCTAAACCCAAGTGTGCCACACTTTCAGATGCATGCCTCAATCCTTCAATCAGGTAAATCAAGGTTCAGATATTCAACAATATAGTATCAGGCGTACCGCAGCGGGTTAAGTAACCGATCTCATAGGTATGTTAAAAGCCCTACTTCAACACATTTGTAACACAACCACAATCCCCAGCGTCTTACACGTGCAATTAACACCAACCATGAAAAAACTTAAATTATCAGCACTCTTGGTATTAGCTACCAGCATATTCTTTTCGGCCAGGGTTTCGGCCCAAAGCCAGGATGCGTATAACTATAAAATACCCGACCAAAAGCTATATAACACCATTATGCATATGGATAGCGTGTATTTTAACGCCTACAACACTTGCGATATGGCTACCCAGGCGGCTATTTATGCGGATAGCCTGGAGTTTTACCATGACAGAGGTGGTTTAAGCACATCAAAAAAAGACCTGCTGGAAGCACTTAAGAAAAACATTTGCGGCAAGGTAACCCGCTTGCTGGTAAAGGGGAGTGTTGAGGTTTATCCTATACCGGGCTACGGGGCGGTACAGATAGGGCTTCACCAGTTTATAAACCATGTTGAAAGCGAAACGCCATCTAAACCCGATAAGTTTATAGTGATATGGCGATTGCGGGATACCAAATGGCAAATAACACGGGTAGTAAGTTTGCACTAATGGTGCTCAAAACATCTGCACATCTGCATATCCCCGCATCTGCACATCCGTTTCTCACGTTACCTTACAATTAAGTAATAATCAAACAATTGTAAAAAGGGCGCTTGGCTTTTAAATCCCAGTTATAAAGCGTACCTTTGCGGAAAATTCAGAGGCCGCATTTTATGCAAAAAATAAGAAATATAGCGATCATCGCACACGTTGACCACGGTAAAACTACCCTGGTAGATAAAATTTTACACAGTTGCGCCATCTTCCGCGAAGGACAAGAGACCGGCGAATTGATATTGGACAACAATGACCTGGAACGCGAACGTGGTATTACCATCGTATCAAAAAACGTTTCGGTAATGTATAAAGATGTTAAGATCAACATTATTGATACCCCTGGTCACGCCGATTTTGGTGGCGAGGTTGAGCGTGTATTAAAAATGGCTGATGGTGTTTTACTGCTTTGCGATGCATTTGAAGGCGCCATGCCTCAAACCCGCTTTGTAACCCAAAAGGCTTTGGCTTTAGGCTTAAAACCTATTGTGGTTGTAAACAAAGTAGATAAAGAGAACTGCCGCCCTGAGGAAGTTTACGAACAGATATTTGAATTGTTCTTTAACCTTGAAGCTACCGAAGAGCAACTGGATTTCCCGGTTATCTACGGATCGAGCAAACAAGGCTGGATGAGCACCGACTATAAAAAACCAACAGAAGATATTTTCCCGTTGATGGATGCTATATTGGAGAACATCCCGCCTGCACCTATCAACGAGGGTACTTTGCAAATGCAGATCACATCGCTTGATTATTCATCATTCGTAGGTCGTATTGCTATTGGCCGTGTGGCACGTGGTACCATCAAAGAAAACCAGCCCGTATCGTTAGTAAAACGCGACGGTACTATCCAAAAATCGCGTATAAAAGAGCTTTACACTTTTGAAGGCTTAGGTAAGGTTAAAGCTACCGAAGTTAGCGCCGGCGATATTTGTGCTGTTGTAGGTATAGAAGGTTTTGATATTGGCGATACCATTGCCGATTTTGAAAAACCGGAGCAATTGGAGGTTATCCATATTGACGAGCCTACCATGAACATGCTGTTCACCATTAACACTTCACCGTTTTTTGGTAAAGAGGGCAAGTTTGTAACATCGCGCCACCTGCGCGACCGTTTGTACAAAGAGATGGAGAAAAACCTGGCATTAAAGGTTGTTGAAACCGAATCGCCTGATTCATACTTAGTGTATGGCCGTGGTATCCTCCATTTATCAGTACTGATAGAAACCATGCGCCGCGAGGGTTACGAATTACAGGTAGGCCAGCCGCAGGTTATTGTTAAAGAAATTGATGGTGTTAAATGCGAGCCGGTTGAAACTTTAATAGTTGATGTACCGGGCGAGGTTGCAGGTAAAGTTATTGAACTTGTTACACAGCGCAAAGGCGACCTGTTGGTAATGGAGCCTAAAGGCGATTTACAACACCTGGAGTTTGATATACCTGCACGTGGTATCATAGGTTTACGTAACAACGTATTAACCGCTACCGGTGGCGAGGCTATTATGGCCCACCGCTTTAAAGCATACGAGCCGTGGAAAGGTGTTATACCGGGCCGTTTAAATGGTGTATTGGTATCTATGGATACCGGTAAAACCACTGCCTTTGCAATTGACAAACTACAGGATCGTGGCAGGTTCCACATCGATCCGGGAGTTGATGTTTACGAAGGACAAGTATTAGGCGAGCACATACGGGATAACGATTTGGTTATTAACTTAACAAAAGGCAAGCAGTTAACCAACATGCGTGCATCAGGTAGCGATACCAACGTGCGTATTGCACCTGCTATCAAATTCTCGTTAGAAGAATCGATGGAGTATATACAAGCCGACGAATACATTGAGGTAACCCCGCAAAGCATCCGTTTACGTAAAATATACCTTAACGAGAACGAACGCCGTATTAACGCTAAAAAATTCCAGAGCCAGTAATTGGTGAATGGTTGATAGATACGAAGGGCTGTGGGTAACCACGGCCCTTTTTTGTTTAATGGCGTAAAGCGATTAAGAAAATTTGAATTATGTTCCCCCTCTTTGCGCAGCAGAGAGGGGGCAGGGGGTGAGTAAACTCGTGAATTATGCAAACCGCCATGCAAGCATTTTGACTCACCCCGACATCGCTTCGCTCGTCGACCCTCTCTACGCTTGCGTAAAGAGGGTAAGGGAAGAGGAAAAAACGTCAATTGCCGGTTCAAGCGTCCACGCTTATCTATATAGCCATACATCGTGAGCATAGACGCTTACCACACTATTTCGGCAAGCGATGACGCATGCCGAGGCGTTTATGCAACCACTCACCTAATCAACCCAATCAACCACTCACCAATCCAAACAAAACAATATCTTTGCTGCAATAATGCGTATACCCGCCATACCCGGATTTGACCAGCAAGCCTTAGAAAAGTATTTTAAAAATACCGGGATGGCCTTTGTGGGCAAAGTAGGCAGCCTGCTTATTAAAATGCTGGTGAGCATTGCCGTTGCCAACTATTTAAGCAGGGACAAGCTGGGTATTATCACCGGTGGTATCACCTACATTTACCTCTTTTCGGCCATCGCTACGCTCGGGCTCGATCAGTTTATTGTAAAGGAGTTGCACCAGTTCCCTAAAAACCGCGACCGCATTTTAGGCACTTCCTTTTGGATGAAGGTGGCAGGTGGGGTACTTTGCATCCCTTTAGTTTGGTTTGCCTACCAGTTTTACCCTGCTAAGGGCACGCCGTATACCTATATATTGATATTCTCGGTAATTGGCATTGTACAGGCCTTTAACGTTATCGACTCCTATTTCCAGTCGGAGGTGCAGTCCAAATACATTATGCAGGTGCAGGTAATTGGCAACTTGCTCTCGGCGGCAATTAAGTTGGTACTTATTTACCTAAAAATGCCGCTTATTGCCTTTGTATATGCCTACGCTATCGATTTTATATTATTGGCGCTGGGTTATTACCTAACCTATCAACGTAAAGGGCGCAACATATTCAATTGGGCATATAACGGGCAGCTGGCAAAAAAGCTGCTTAACTATTCGTGGCCGCTTATTATTTCGGGCATTATGGTGTCGTTGTATATGAAGATAGATCAGCTGATGATACAGAACATATCGGGCACAAAAGAAGCGGGTGCATACGCCACTGTAGCCATGCTAAGCGAGGCATGGAACTTTATCCCGACGGTTATCGTCACCACGCTATTCCCCGCTATACTCAACGCCCGCCGCGACGATCCTGAACGCTACAAAAAACGCATTCAGAATTTATACGACCTGATGGTATACCTGAGCTTGCCGGCGGCCATAGTTGTTTCTTTTGCTGCGCCGCTTATTTATCACATATTAACCAAGCCCGAGTTTTATTACGCCGCGCCAACGTTATCGGTACATATATGGTCGGGGGTGTTTGTATTTCTAGGGGCGGCCAACAGCCAGTATCTTATAGCCGAGGGCTATACCAAACTTACTTTTTTACGCACCGGCTTTGGTGCAATAGTAAATATTGTGCTTAACCTTATCCTTATCCCCAAAATGGGTATGATGGGCGCGGCAATTGCAACGCTGGTGGCCTATGCCAGTTCGGCATTTTTTGTTTTATTTATCCCTAAAGTTAGCCGGCAGGGATTGATGATGTTAAAATCATTATTCTTAATTTCACTTTTTCAAAAAATTATAAAGCGTTGAGCACATTTTCATCTTTTCTGCAAGTAATTACTAACCCATCGCATCTGCGTGCGTTGTTGTCTTTCGAGAAAAAAGGCTATCTGGCCGATGTTGGTTGGTTTAAGGCATTTGATACCAGGTCGCCGGTTGACCAGGATGGTAACCCCATACCATGGGTAACCTATTCCTTTATCGATTTTATAAAGGACCGCCTAAACAAGCAGCACTCGGTGTTTGAATTTGGGTCCGGTAATTCTACCTACTTCTATGCCAAATATGCGGGCGAAGTGGTGTCGGTAGAGCATGATAAAGAATGGTTTGATAAGATAGAAAAATCGGGCGTAAAGCCGGCCAACTCCGAGTTAATATATTGCGAGTTGGAGTACGACGGCGAATACTGCCGCAAACCGTTGAAACTGGTAAAGAAATTTGATATAGTGATTGTAGATGGCCGCGACCGTGTAAACTGCTGCAAGCAATCTGTAGATGCGATAAAGGCCAATGGAGTTGTGGTGCTTGATGATAGTGAACGCGATGTTTATAAAGAAGGTGTTGATTTTTTGCTGAGCAAAGGGTTTAAGCATTTATTATTTAGCGGTGTATCGCCGGGTTTATTTTACCGCAAATCAACCTCGGTGTTTTACAAGGCCGATAATTGCCTGGGGATATAATTATGGCTGAAGAGATATTAAGCGGCAACGTAAAAACCGCCTACGACGAATTTTACAAAAAGCACGATGAGGACTGGCGCATGCTGGGCGCTAAATATAAGGCACAGCATATTGTTGATGTTTGCAAGTGCTGGTGCTTTGATAAAGTATTGGAAGTAGGCGCCGGCGACGGGAGTATCTTAAAATACTTATCGGATGCTAATTTTTCGCCGGAGTACCATGCTGTGGAGATATCTGATAGCGGTGTTGAGCACATAAAAGCGCGTAATATAAAAAACCTAACCTCGGTACAATTGTTTGATGGTTACGAGCTGCCATACGAGGATGATAGTTTTGATTTGGTGATACTGTCGCATGTATTAGAGCATGTTGAGCACGAGCGATTGCTGCTGCGCGAGATAAAGCGTGTAACCCGCAATATGGTTATTGAGGTTCCGATAGATTATAAACCGGGCGTAGATAAGCGTATTAAGCATTTTTTGGCTTATGGGCACATTAATGTATATACGCCAACATCGTTAAGGTACTTACTGCAAACAGAGGGTTTTGATATAAAGGCCGACCTGGTATCGATGATAGAGCCGGAGGTTACCAGGTTTAATACCTATGTTAACCAAAAAAAGGCTAAAGGGCTGGTAACAGAGTTAAAGATCACAGCAGAGTATGCGGTTAAGCGCTTGGTAGCGAGTCTGGGCGGTGCTAAGCGTAAAGAATCACTGGCGAATGCTTACACGGTGTTATGTAAAAAAACAGATAAACAAGCGGATATTTTTTAAAGCATACCCATGCAAAACCCTGCACCAATAGCCCTGTTTGTTTACAACCGGCCCGAGCATACCCGCCGTACTATAAGCTATTTAAAAAAGAATTTACTGGCAGACGAATCGCGTTTATACATTTTTGCCGACGGACCCAAAACCGACGCTGATAAAAGTGCAGTGGAGCAGGTGAGGCAAATAGCTTTAGAAACAACCGGTTTTAAATCGGTAAAGATTGTAACCAGCCAGCAAAATATGGGCCTGGCTAACTCCATAATTGCCGGTGTTACGCGCTTGGTGAACGAGTATGGTAAGGTTATAGTTTTTGAAGACGACCTGTTATCATCGCCATATACCCTGCGCTATTTTAATGATGCCCTGCAACGTTATGCTGATAATGATGAGGTAATGCACATTAGTGCCTATATGTTTGATTTGGAGGAGAAGGACCTGCCCGAAACCTTCTTTTTTCGCGCGGCATTTAGCTGGGGCTGGGCCACATGGGCCGGTGCCTGGAAAAATTTTGAGCCGGATATAGATAAGCTGATAGCCCAATTTGATAAGCAAAAGATACATCGCTTTTCTATAGAAGGCACCATGAATTTTTGGAAACAAATGCTCGATTTTAAAGCCGGCCGTAATAACTCATGGGCCATTAGGTGGTATGCTTCCATCTTTTTAAAAAACGGCCTAACCCTAAACCCAAGCCATTCGCTTATACACAATATAGGGCACGATGGCAGCGGGGTGCATTCAAATATCGAAAATACTTACCAGGTGCAAATAGCGCAGAAACCGGTAAAGCAATTCCCCAATTTGCTTCAGGAAAACCTAAAAGCATACCATGCTATAAAACATTTTCTAAAAAACCGTAAGGGTAGTTTAATACAGCGCGGCATGCGTTTAATAAAACAAATACGTATTAAATACTTTCGCAAATAGCGGGGTTATTAACATTTAGCTAATTATTGTTGTAATTGTTAATAAAAATTTGGCGTTTAATATTAGTCTGCTAAATCTATAGATATTATATTTGTATTAATTATTATATATCCTACCCACCCAATTGTTCTTTATGATAGATAATGAGGTCAGTAAAAACACAGAAAGAGAGAACCGGTGGTTTTCTCTTTTTTGTTTATAAAACATGATGTAAATTTTGGTGTTATACTAAAAAAAACTACATCATGATAGAAGAGAAAGATACCTCGCCTGCGCATAAAGACGGCAAATACGAATTTCAAATGCACCACTCGGGCCGCGAAATATCCTGTCGTGTCGAGAAGGAACAAAATATACTTAAAGTACATATTGATGATAATATTGAAGCTGAATTGGAAATACAGCCCGATGGCAGTGTAACCCAAACCGGCGGTAATGATCTGGCCGACTCGGCAATTGAATACATCAAAAAACGTGTATTAGGTTAGCAGGTAAATGAACATTACCTACCTTAACCAAACCCTACGTATACTATTGCTTTTCGTATTGGTATTTGGTGTGCTGTATTTTGCGGCCGTTGTACTAATTCCGTTAACGTTTGGCGCGGTGCTGGCCATGTTGCTTTTACCTTTATGCCATTGGCTGCAAAGTAAGGGCATGGCTAACGGCCCGGCTTCCATACTAAGCCTGGTGGCTTTGTTGCTGGTAGTAACAGGGGTTATAGCCCTACTGCAATATCAAATAAGCGATCTGGCAAATGATCTGACTAAAATAGAGCAAAGGGTAGATAGTATTGTTGCCACGCTTAAAACCTATGTAAAACAGCATTTTGGGATATCATACGGGCAGCAGCAAAAAATTATCAAACAGCAGCAAGACGGCGGTATGGAAAAGGTAACCGGCATAATTACCATAATAATAGGCAAACTGGCCGGAATTATTGTTGATACTATACTGGTATTGGTTTATACCTTCCTGTTTATATATTACCGGTCGCACTTTAAAAAATTCATTTTACGATTATTTAAACCCGATAACCGCCCCGAAACCGAAAAGGTGTTGGACGATGCCAGCAGCGTAACGCAGCATTACTTAGGTGGCTTGGGTATGATGATAGTTTTGCTGTGGGTTATGTATGGCATTGGCTTTACCATAGCGGGCGTAAACAACGCCATATTTTTTGCCATACTATGCGGTATACTGGAACTGGTGCCTTTTGCGGGCAACATTACCGGTACATCTATAACTGTATTATATGCGCTGGCGCAAAGCGGCGATAGCCGTATAGTAATAGGTGTTATTATTACTTATGCTTTTGTACAACTGATACAAACCTATATACTGGAGCCCCTGGTGGTGGGCGACAGGCTAAATATAAATCCCTTATTTACCATATTGATAATTGTAGTAGGCGAAGCCGTTTGGGGCATCCCGGGTATGATATTGGCCGTGCCCATCTTAGGCATATTTAAAATAGTTTGCGACCACGTGGAACCACTAAAAGATTATGGGTTTTTAATAGGGCCGCCAAAAGAGAAAAAAGGTGGGCAGGGTAATTTTATTACCCGCATGTTAAAAAAAAGCAAGTAACTATCAGGTTAAAAAGCTTCTGAGCGCTGCTATGGCCTAATTAACATTAATTTTATAACTATACGTTGTAAAAATAATACGCTGCTATAACAAAATTATAGTATTTTCATCCTTGTTGTGTTTACTGGTTTATTTTAACAAACTATATGGGGAAACTTTACTTCGCGTATTTTTTTATACTATCCTTTTTATTTGCGCAGCAGGTTTTTGCCCAGGCACCTGTTATTAAATACCCATCCCCAAAAAGCTTTACAGTAGGCGTTAAAATAAGCACTGTAGCACCCGCGAGTACAGGCGGTACTGTACCAAACGAGGTATACTCGAAAGTAGTTACTATAGCAGGTAATGGCTTTTATGGTTATAAAGACACCACTGCCCTGCAAGCTATGTTTGCCAGCCCGCAAAACACAGCTATCGACAAAAATGGCAACATCTACATAGCCGAATCAAACTTTAATACTATCCGTAAAATAACTGCCGCAGGCGTGGTAAGCACGTTTGCCGGTAACAGCAAGGCAAAAGCCGGGGCAAAAAACGGCCGCGATACAGCCGCACGCTTTAACTATCCGACCGGTGTTGCTGTTGATAAGGCAGGCAATGTATATGTAGCCGACAGGGGTAATAACATGATCAGGAAAATAACGCCTGACGGTGTGGTGACTACATTGGCGGGTTTTATAAATGGCGGATCTGATGACGGGCAAGGAACCGCAGCAAGATTTAATCTGCCCTTTGGTATAGCCGTAGATAAGAATGATAATATTTTTGTGGCTGATACTTACAATCAAAAGATAAGGAAGATAACACCAGGTGGATTAGTAAGTACTGTAGCCGGTTCGGGGCAAACAGGCAAAGACAATGGCTCACGCTTTGCTGCATCATTTAATGTACCGGCTAACCTGGCTGTTGATGATGATGGAAACATTTTTGTGGCTGATCAGAATAACAAGTGTATTCGCAAAATTGCAACTAATGGTACGGTAAGCTTTTTTACAGATACCATTTACACCGAACCCGTAGGTGTAGCGGTAGATAAACTGAAACGGGTATACCTCACAACTGCTAAAACCTATACTATACTACAGTTTAATGCTAACGGGCAGCAGATAGGTAACACGCCATTTTCGGGAAACATATATAAAAACAACGTTGATGGTATAGACACCCTGTCAAGCTACAAAGGAAGCATGGGATTGACATTTGATGGGAAGGATAATCTATTAGTGGCTGACCTGCTCAATGGAACTATACGTAAACTTGCGGTTTCCGGCTACCAAGCAAAACCCCTGTTACCCGATGGCTTAGCTATTAACGGCAAAGGCGAAATTATAGGTACTCCGCTAAAAACAACGCCTTCTGCCACTTATACCATCACAGCATACAATAATTCCGGATCGGGTAGTGCAAAAATAACCTTGGGCGTAGTTAAAGGCACTCAAGCCATTACATTTAATACACCACCTGCGCTAACCTACGGCGATAAGGATTCGACGCTTTTGGCAACAAGTACAGATACGCTTATCAAAATTAATTTTGCCAGCAGTAACCCTTCGGTGGCTACCATTGTAAACGGTAAGGTTCATATTGTTAGCGCGGGTACAACCATAATTACGGCAACCCAGGATGGTAACGTTAATTATGCGCCGGCAACACCCGTTAAACGTACGCTGGTTATAAACAAAGCTACCTTAACTGTTACCGCGGGCGACATTACCCGTACTTATAAAGACAATAACCCCACGCTTTGGATAAGCTATAAGGGCTATGTAAAAAACCAGGACAGCACCATACTTATTACAAAGGCGGTAGCCACAACTACGGCTACCAAAGCGTCGGCAGTAGGGGTGTACCCTATAACTGTAAGCGGTGCATCAGCCAAAAACTATCAGTTTAAATATGTAGCCGGTAAACTAACCGTTTTCCCGGTGCCGGTAATTACGGCAGTTGGTTCAACATCCATAATAAAAGGCGATTCGGTAATATTAAAGGCAAGCCCGGCAAGCGGTTATGCCTTCCAATGGACGTTTAACGGCGACCCCATATGCGGCGCGACAAAAGCTACCTATGCAGCTAAGCAAACCGGGGGGTATAATGTAAATATTACGGCTAATGGATACACTACCTATTCGTTATATACCAGTGTATTGGCGCAGCTTTACCTGCCTGCGGACAACTTTAAATTAAAGCTAACCAGCGTGAGCTGTAAAGGCAGCAACAACGGGTCGATACTGATATCGGCTAATAAAAAGCTTAAATACATTGCAACGGTTACAGGCAACAGCTTAAATAAGCCGTTCAACTTTACCAGTAGCTTAACTATCCCTAACCTTTCGCCGGGCAATTACTCTATTTGTATAGGGGTTGATGGCGAAATATTTTCGCAATGCTTTAAGGTTATCGTAACCGAGCCTAAAGACCTGTCGGTTTACTCTACCGTTAACAAAACCCTTAACAATATTAATTTACAGTTGGATGGCGGCAGCACATTTAACATTACATTAAACGATGTAAATTATACCACCACCCAAAAAGAGATCACCCTGCCTTTATTGGTCGGTACAAACAAAATAAGGATAACAACAGATAACCTGTGCCAGGGTGTAGTTGAAAAAACCATTACGCTAAACGATAAGGTTAAGCCTTTCCCTAACCCGTTCACCAATATTTTATATGTAAACATTGGTAACGCTAAAACCAATAAGGTACAGGTTAAAATAGTAAGCGTTTTAGATGGTAAACAAACTTACAGTAACTCATATACCAACAAGTCGGGCATATTAGAGCTTGACCTGTCTGCATTGGCAAATGGGGTGTATTACCTTAGCTTAAACCTTGACGACAAGCAAAGCGGCTATAAAATAATCAAGAAATAATGAAGCGTATATTAACCATAGCGGTTGTATTATTAATTGCAGCATGTGCTAAAAAAGTGGAGGTAAAGCAACAAATAGCGCCCGATAAAACCGACCTGGTGAAGCCGCTTAAAGACCTTACCTGTAACAACGGCACGGTAATATCGGCTACCGAAAGTTCGGTTGTATTTGAGTGGAACAGGGCCGCGAATAACGATAGTTACGAGTTAACGGTAACCAACCTGCTTACCCAAAAAATAATTAAACAACAAGCCACTACAACCACAGCTACGCTTACTTTACAGCGCAATACACCATACTCGTGGTATGTAACCGGTAAGTACAATAAAACCCTGGCCCTAACCCAAAGCGATACCTGGAAGTTTTATAATGCAGGTGCTGGCACTGTAAGCTATGCACCGTTCCCGGCCGAGATAATTGCACCAACCTTTGGGCAGATATTAAGCCCGGCAAGCGGCAAAATAAACCTTAAATGGAAAGGCAGCGCTGTTGATAATAATATTGTAAGCTATACGGTATACTTTGGCCCTAAAAGCAGCCCGGATGTGTTTAGAGACCAGCTTACCGACCAGTTTATTAATGATGTAGTGGTAAGTAAAGGTACTACCTACTATTGGCGTATAGTTACCGTTGATACCAATGGAAACACCTCCGACTCGGGTATAAAAAACTTTTTTATTAAGTAATAGCTATTTCTTGGCTATACCTTCTACGTGTAAAGATATGGTACTGGCATGCGGTATGCCCAGTGTTGAACCCGGTATAACCTTTAAGTACAGTTTTAAATAACTATTCATAATACCGGTTGACATGCGGATGTAGGTAGCAAGAAAATCGGTATCCAGGCCTACCAACGGTATACGGTAATACATTTTACCTTTATCATCTACATAAACCGAAAAGGAATAGTAAAAATCTTTATAAGCATTTTTTATAGTAATGTTAAAAGTAGGATCAAGGTAATCATCGGCTGTGCTGTAGTTATTATCCAGGTAGTTGGGTTTGGTTACACGCTTTGTTATGGTAATATCCGGGCTTTTGCTGATGAGCTGAACCACTTGTTGTGCTGCAAAGGCTTTTTTATAATCTGCATGTGCTTTTGCAGCCAGGGCCTTAATAAACAGGCTATCTTTATGTGTTACCCGTTTTAGCAACGAGGTGTCTTCCTTTAACTTATTTTTGATAAACCCTTCCGAGTAAAATAACATGGTCACCCTCGATCCGTTAATATTCATCGAATCGTTTTTGGCTTCAAGCAATTCAAGCACCAGGCTATCCTTACTCATTTTCTTCATCCGCAAAAACGAGCGCGCCGTGTTAAATACCGAATCGGTACCCAGCGATAGGGGGAAGTTAAGGAACTGTTTTTTTACCGGGCTATACAATGCTGCCGAATCTTCAGATACAAAACGCAGTTTCCACTCGGGTTGCAGGTGGTAGCCATACTCGTTAAACGACAGGCCGTTCTTTTGCCGCCTCGCCACCTCAATAAACGTAATTCCCTGTATGCTTTTAAACGATATAATGGGTTTTTCGCCATGCCCCGGCCCGGGTGGGCGGCTGCAATTTGTTAACAAAACAATAGCAAAAGCCAAAAGGATAAATAGTAACGGTCGTTGATAATTTAACGGCATGCAGCTAAAATATATATTATTTATAAGTGTGTTTAATTTATTTACGCTATCCCAGCACCTCCTCTAAAACCTCGTGCGATTTAATGTTGCCAAAGCCCTCAATATGCATGGCATAGTACTCCAGCAATTTATTTATCAGGTAACGGCGTTCGTCGTTATTTAGTTTTACTTCATCAATAGTGCCAAAATTACTTTGCAAAAGGGTGTAAAAGTTTTTAGTATGCGGCGGCGACAGGTATTGTACGCTATCGGGTTTGTAATTAGTAAACACGCCATCCTTCATGTCAAAATAATTGGCATTTGCGGCTTGCAGTCCATGTGGGTAAAACCCCATATATCGCGTTAGCTGAATTAAAAACAGCAGGTGAAAGTTAGCCAGCCCGGTGGTTTTATTATCCAGCAATTCAATGGCGTTAAATATAAAATCAAATATATTCTCGTCGGGTGTTTGCTGTTTAACCGCCTTGTACAGCACTTCATTTAAAAACATGGCAATACAGCTTTTTACAATATCATAAGGGATGCTTTGCAGGGTGGGCGAGTTCTTAAGTTCGGATATACGCTGAATATTCCCCGCGGCTTTATGGTATACTACCATATCTACCAAATGCAGCGGTTGCAGCATATTGCGGCTTATTTTTGCCTTTGGTTTTTTTGCCCCGTTTATGATGTATGATTGCAGCCCAAACTTTTCGGTAAATATTTGCACTACAATGCTGCTTTCGCTGTAGTCGGTGGTTTTAAATACAATGCCCCTTGTTTTATGCAGCATGCTTTAACAACAATAATAGCTTGGGTACAAAAATAATAAGGCCTGTTACCAGCGCAAAAAAGGCGGTAATTAATACAGCGGCCGCGCTGATATCTTTTACATGCCCGGCCAGTTTATTATATCCCGGCGATACAAGGTCGGTTAAGGTTTCAATGGCGGTATTTAATAACTCGGCCACTAATACCAGCATAATGCATAAGGCCACCCACTGCCATTCGTCAACATTTAGTTTTAAAAACCAACCCAAAGCAATGGCCAAAATAGCGGCTACGGTATGTATCCTAAAGTTTTGTTGAGTATTAAAAGCGTAAGCTATACCCTTAAAGGCAAAGCCAAAACTGCGAATGAGTTTTTTCATTGAGGTTACTTTTTAGCAAACTGTTTGGCCAATAAAATTAAAAAGCTGATGCAGCCTGCCAGGCCAAAGCCGGCCGCAGCGCCGCGCATAAAATCCATCCATTTGGCATTGGCCGGTGTGGCATAAAGCTGCCCTATGGTAAACAATATACCTGCTATCACTAATAATAATATAGTGCGGGTAACCTGGTTCTTCATGTTATCTTATTGCTTTTTTTATGGGTTTAAAGCCAGCCTTAACGGTATACAAATATATTTTATTTATGTTAGCAATGGTTAAAACGCGCAACCATAACAGCATTTTACCGTTATACAAAAATGGATCTGAAACTAAACGACAAAGTAGCCATTGTATTGGCGGCAAGCAAGGGGCTGGGCAAGGCCATAGCGTTGGCTTTATCTGCCGAGGGCGCTAAGGTGATCATTGGATCGAGAGATGAAACTGAACTTAATACAACTGCCGACGAGATACGACAACAAACCGGCGGCGAAGTTGTAGCTATACCTGTTGATGTAGCCGATGCTAAGCAGGTAAACAACTTTATAAAAAAGGCCGGTGAAGCTTTTGGCCATATAGATATTTTATTGAACAATGCAGGAGGCCCTCCTTTTGATAAATTCGAAAACTTTGATGAAGATGCCTGGCAAAAAGCGTTCGACCTGAATTTGCTGAGCATGGCACGTACCAGCAAATTGGTATTACCTTATATGAAACAGGCAGGCAGCGGGCGAATTATTAATATCATCAGTGGTTCGGTTAAATCGGTATTGGCTAATTCGGTATTGTCTACCGCTATGCGGATGGGTGTGGTAGGTATGGCTAAGCTAATGGCCGATGAACTGGGGCCTTACAATATCACCGTAAATAATGTTGCGCCGGGGTTGATACTTACCGATCGTATAAAGCACACCATGCCTAAAGATGTTGACCCTGAACAGGCTATAAAAGATAAGGCTAAAACCATACCCCTGGGCCGCATTGGCAAACCCGAAGAATTGGCCGCCCTTGTAGCATTTTTAGCATCAGAGCAGGCAGCCTATATAAGCGGGCAAACCATACAGGTTGATGGCGGCGACGGAAGAAATATTTATTAGGGCGATTAATTAATAATGTAAATAATTATGCGATTATTAAAAAACTTGTCGGCGACCCCTCCCTGCCCTCCCCAGGGAGGGAATAGTAACTATCCCACCTGTTTTTTGCCTCTTATAGCATTATATAATTTAGGGCCGCGCACTATCAAAAATCCAACAACCATTCCTAAAGCAACGCTGCTCCAGGTTTCTTTAGCCGGGTCAACAGTTAATATGCTAAATACCGCAAGCGATATGGCAACAATGCCGGCAAATACCAGCAGGTAAATTTTAGCTTTCATATATCAAAGTTACAAGTTTGCATCTATCCATGCTTCTCTTTGTTTAAACCAGTTATCCATGTAGTCAACTTCTTTAGGGTATGTGCCTAAAACTACCGGGTTTGGCCAAACATAAACACCCAGTATATCCCATGCCCTAAAGTTTTCATTTGCCGATTCAGTTAAATAAGCTTTTGTATCGGTGATGCTTTTATGCATGGCCGGTAATTCATTAGCTTTCATGTGGTCCCAGCGGGCACGTACTTTTGCTTTAAAAGCGGGGTCTTCAAATAAATGGCTAAACCATAGGCCGTCCCTTACCCACCATCCCTCAGGTTTGGTAGCGTCGCTGTAATCAACATTCCCTGCACCCAGGTCAAAATCCCAGGCAGGGCCCATGCCAAGTTTACCGCCACGGTCTTTATAATAATACATGCTGCTAAAGTTTGCTGCATCCTGGTTTTTAAATAATTCATTCACCAAAAACCAGTTAATGAACGAGTCGGTGTTAATGTATTTGGCGTAGCCGGTAGTAGGGTTAGCAAAATCGGCAGCAAGTATGGCGTTTTCGGTTTGCTGCATATAATTATGGATGTAATCTAACTGCACGGGTACAATATCCTCAGGTTCTTTGATACTGAAGGGCAGGTTGCCGGCTGTGCTAAACATAAATTCGGCGTCCTTTCGTTGGTCAAGTTCAACTAAGTAGCCGCCTGTAATGGCATCGCCGCTTACATCGCTTGCTTTTAATTCGGTAATATCTACCCTGCCCGGTTTAATTTCTACCTGCTCACACAGTAAATAATTACCTGCATATTGGCCGTTCATTATAACTTCTACAAAAATACCGTGAGGTGTAAAATCGCCTTTTAACTGTTGCGATAAGTTATAAGCCAGGTAATTACGCATTAGGGTTTTATCAGAATAATTGGCCAGCAAAACCCAGCTTTTTGCAGCAGTTAAACCAAAAATAGAGGCCTTTTTGTCCAGTTTAATCTTATAGGGCTTTTTAGGCATTCCCCAGGTAGAGTTACCACGGCCCTTTATCTGCATTACCATTGCCGAGCTATCCTGATCAAGATCGACATTTGGGTTGATGCTAAGGCTGCCGTCTACATAATCATCTTTTGATACCACAGGGCTGGCAGTATTTATGTAAAATATAGGCAGGCCGGTAAAATTATATATGCTAACGGTAAACGTTTTAACCGCGCCTTTCGAGTCGGTTACGGTGTATTTAACCGGCTTGGTAAAGTCATTTTGGGTTACGCCGCTTTGTTGTACTGCATCGCCAACTTTTACAACCGATGCTGCATCTTTAAAAGAAAAACTCAATACAAAGCTATGGTTGTTTTGGAACGAGGGCACATCGCCTTTAACAGCGCTGCCATCAATATTTAAAACTACATCTGATGGTACCTTGCCGGGGTTTTTGGCCGCTTCCAGCTTAAATTCCAGGTCGGCTTTAACGACTGGGTCCGGAGGTACAATAACCGGGTCTTTTTTACAGCCCCATAGCAGTAGCAATATGCATATGCCGCCTAAATATTTTCTCATAAATAATAATTGGTAGTGCAAGTTAAAAAAAAGCGGCAATAAGCTTAACACATAAGTGACAATTAGATATGCAGGGAATTATTAAGTTTGCCGGAATAATTAATAATAATGGACAGCAAATTATCCGCAGAAAAATACCGCGCCTTAACCAAACTTACCGAAGGTGACTTTAAAGCATTTTTATATGATTGCGACGGCACACTTGCCGACAATATGGGGGCACATAAGGAAAGCTACATACGTGTAGCTGCCGATGAAGGCGTGGTAATTGAGGGTGATATTATTGATGAATTTGCAGGCCTGCCCACTATAAATGTTATTGGCGAAATAAACAAACGCTATAACACCAACTTTGACCCCGCCGGCTTTGCGCAACGCAAGCATGATGTATTTGTGAGCGAGTATATCGAAAAAACACAGCCTATAGATTATGTGGTTAACCACCTTAAAAACCACGCCGGTAAAGTTAAAATCGGTGTAGTATCGGGTGGGGGGCGCACCTCTGTTGAAAAAACGCTGCGCGTTTTAGGGATAGACCACCTGGTGGAGGTATTGGTTTGCGCAGGCGAGACCCCGCATGGCAAACCCTACGCCGATCCGTTTTTGGCTGCTGCCAAACAGTTGGGCGTAGAACCAAACAAATGCCTTGTTTTTGAAGACGGCGAACCCGGTGTACAAGCCGCGGAGGCCGCCGGTATGCAATGGATAAGGATTGATAAAGTGTAAGGAGAGGCTGCCGAAATTATAAGTTCCTAAAAGCTTATACAGCAAACGCGTTTACACTACCAACTATAAATAGACTTCAGCAGATCGGTAAAGCTGTGTATGTTGTAAACATAATTGTTAAACATATCGGTGCCAAAAACAAGATACTGCTCCAGCATGCCATCTAACACAAAAAATATATTTACCAATATAAACATGGCTAAAATATAGCCTGCCTGTTTGCGGGCCAACACCAGGCTGCCATGCAGCCATATAATAAGGTAGCTGCCATATAACAGTGTATTATCTATGTCGCTTTTATGCCTTATCAGTGGGAAATATAGCGGCATTAAAATAATGCGGATGGTATAGGTAAAACCCAGGCAAAAAAGCAGGAACACCGTAACCTCGGCTAAATTGTAGCGGGTACGAAAAACCAGCCAAAGTAATATAGCCTCAACGGGCAATAAAACCAGCGCCCGGTATTTACTTAAATGGTAAAGCTCGCGGCCAAACTCGTTATGTAAATTGGTTATTTTGTCTTCGTAATCAAACACATAGGGGTATAAAAAAGTAAGTATACCGGCAGTAACCAAAAAGAAGAGTACCGGGCTAAAATACTTTTTACGTTGCCCGCCAAAGTACCCATCGTACACGCTAACCGGGTGTATAAACAGATCTTTAATTAGCTTTAATATGCCTTTATCGGTATGTGTAAAAACATGCCATACTTCATGGAAAAGCTCGTGAAGGGTTAGGCGGTGTACCCCGGCTTTTTGCCCGCATTCGTGGCAGTGCTTACCCGCAAGCAAAGTTCCGCAATTGCTGCAATTAAGGTGTATCTCGTGCTTTTTTGAGTTCATCTATCGGAGGGGGCAGAAAGTATGCGAAAGGTTTGTTTTTTATACCGCAAATTAATAGAAATAGTGGAAATTCGAGCGTGCAATATGATGTTTTTCTTGCTTAACCTATCTGCATTACTATTTGCTCAAAGTTTTTTCCTGATGGCCTTAAACTCGCTACCCGGTTCTTTTAAGTCCCCACCTGTCCGTGTGGACAACAGCGGACTTTAAATAAATTTTTTTATATGGAATTAAATTTTATATTAGTGAGTAAGAGGTAGCGAAAAAAAACGAAAAATTCCGCTGTGACCAACAAAAAAAGACAATAATTTATAGCAAAAACTGCAAAGGAAATGGCCTATACGTGCCGGAAAGCCACTTTTTTTCATTTAAACCATATTTAACAAACATAGCCCGCCACCGTAAAATAATTTCAATGCGTTTGCTCAAAAAAATTGAGCATTAATTGGGATTTCAACAAGTCAAAATACCCCTATTTAGCCATTGCTTTTTCTCTGATTGCCTTAAACTCGCTACCCGGTTTCCATCCCGGGAAAGTGCTCTCGTTGCTTAGTTTATAACCTATCCTGAACATCAAAGCAGCCGTTTGGGCCATGCCCTTGGTATCCATGGCATCGGTATACTCGTCTGATGGTTGGTGGTAGTGCTTGTCGTTATACTCCTTAAATTGCTCTTTGCCAAACGCTTCGCCCTTAGTTACCGAATTGGCACCGTTGTGCAGGTCTAAAGCAGGAACGCCCAGTTTGGCAAAGTTAAAGTGGTCGCTGCGGAAGTAGCCACCTGCGCCGGGGTTATCATCGCCTACCACATCCCAGCCGTGCTGTTTGGCTTCGGCAGCAACATAGTCGTCTAAATCGTTTTGGCCTTTGCCCGTAATGCCAAAGTCCTTGGTTTCGCCAAAGGCAGATAAAGCATCAATGTTAAGATTAGCCACTGTTTTGTTTAAAGGATAAATAGGATGGGTAGCATAATACTCAGACCCCAACAAGCCCTGTTCCTCGGCTGTAACCGCCAGGAATACCACCGAACGTTTAGGTTTGCCAGCCTGCTGACTGAACTTTTTAGCGATCGCCATTATTGCAGCAACACCACTGGCGTTATCAACCGCGCCATTGTAAATGCTGTCGCCTTTGGCATCGGGTGTGCCTACGCCTAAATGGTCCCAATGGGCGGTATATAAAATGGCTTCATCAGGTTTTGCAGTGCCTTTAATAGTGGCAATTACATTATGCGATTTAGAATAGTTAAGCTTATTATGTAAAGTAAGCGATGCAAAGCTGTTTAATGCCACGGCTTTAAAAGCCTTATTGCGTGCATAGGCACGTATATCGCCGGTAATACCAGCGGTTGCCAAAAGCTTTTTGGCCGCATCCTCGCTTATCCATCCTTCGGCTATGCAGCGATTCATGTGCTTGTCTGTTTGCTGCAGGTATAGTTTAGATTCGGCAAAACTGGTGCCTATAACCTGCCAACCGTAGCTGGCAGGCTCTGTTTGGTGCACAATAAGCACACCGGCAGCACCTTGCCGGGCAGCCTCTTCGTACTTGTAGGTCCAGCGGCCATAATAGGTCATGGTATCACCTTTAAAAAAGTCATTCCTGCCCGATTTAAAGCCCGGGTCGTTTACTAAAACAATTACCGTTTTCCCTTTTACATCCAGGCCTTTATAGTCGTTCCAGCCATATTCAGGTGCAACTACCCCAAAGCCGGCAAACACCAGGGGCGATTTATTAAGCGTTACAGTATTCATTTCGCGGCGGGTGCTGGCCACAAAATCAACTTCGGGTTTAAAGGTGGCGTTTACCTTGCCGCTTATTTGCATATCGGCCTTTTCGGCGGTTATTTCAACCATTGGCACATCCTGAAAGTAGCTGCCATTGTTGCCCGGTTCCAACCCAAGCTTTTTAAACTCGCCGGCTATGTAAGCAATGGTTTTATCTTCGCCAGAGGTAAACGGTTTGCGCCCGGTTAACGAGTCGTTGGCCAGTACTGCAATGTGTTGTTTAATATCTAAAGCCATACCGGTATCGGGTGTGGCGGTTGTAGTTTCTTTTTTATCGTTGCCTGCGCAGCCGGCCAAAAAAGTAGCCATCGCTGTAAAAGCTAAAACACCTGTTAGGTTTAATTTCATGATAAAATGGTTTTATACGTCAAATATATAATAATGGGTTAATTAATGGGGCGTCATAATCATATCAGGCATACATTTTTAATATAAATTCCGTATTTTTGCAACCTCTAAAAATTGAGTGGAACATATTGATGTACAAGGAATATAAGCAGTTAAATTTATCGCAAACAGGCAAAGATGTGCTGGAGTTTTGGAAACAGAAAGGCATATTTGAAAAAAGCATAAGCAGCCGTCCGGCAAGCAAACCGTATACTTTTTACGAGGGGCCGCCAAGCGCTAATGGTATGCCCGGTATTCACCATGTTATGGGCCGGTCTATCAAAGATATTTTTTGCCGTTACAAAACCCTTAAAGGTTACCAGGTTAAACGTAAAGGCGGATGGGATACCCATGGCCTGCCTATTGAGCTTGCGGTCGAAAAATCGTTAGGCATCACTAAGGATGATATTGGTAAAAAAATAACCGTTAAGGAATATAACGATGCCTGCCGTAAAGAGGTAATGCGCTATACTGATGTATGGAATGACCTTACCCTTAAAATGGGTTACTGGGTAGACCTTGACAACCCTTATGTTACCTACGAAAACGAATACATTGAAACCCTTTGGTGGATACTAAAGGAACTATATAACAAAGACCTTTTATACAAAGGATATACCGTACAGCCATACTCGCCAAAATCGGGTACGGGTTTAAGTTCGCATGAGCTTAACCAGCCGGGTACCTACAAAATGGTGAAGGACACTACCATTACTGCCCAGTTTAAAGTAAAGCGCGATAAAGATTCGGAATTTTTATTTGAAGGCGTAGATACAGATGTATTTATACTGGCCTGGACAACCACGCCGTGGACATTGCCATCAAACTGTGCTTTGGCTGTAGGCGAAAATATAAGCTATGTTAAGGTAGCTACATTTAACCCTTACACCTACGAGCCGGTTTGTGTTATACTGGCTAAAGACCTGGTTAAAAAATATTTTAAAGCCGAAGGCGAGAACGCCTCTTTTGATGATTATAAAGGCGGCGATAAAGTTATCCCTTATAAAATTGAGGCTGAATTAAAAGGCAGCGATCTGGTTGGTTTGCATTATGAGCAGTTAATGCCTTATGTAACCAATGCCGACCTGGAGCAAAATGCTTTCCGCGTAATTCCCGCAGACTTTGTTACCACCGAGGATGGTACGGGTATAGTACACACCGCATCTGTTTTTGGTGCGGATGACTTTAGAGCATGTAAAGAAAACAACGTGCCATCGGTAATGGTGAAGGACGAGAATGGTAAGGATGTTCCGTTAGTGAACAAACAGGGCCGTTTTGTTGACGAGGTTACCGACTATGCGGGCCGTTACGTAAAAGAAGAATATTACAGCAATGAAGAGCGCGCCGAAGAAGGTTTTAAGCCTACTGATGTGTTGATCTCCATTAAGCTGAAAACAGAAAATAAAGCATTCGACGTAAAAAAATACGAGCACAGCTACCCGCACTCTTGGCGTTCGGATGAGCCAATATTATACTATCCGTTGGATAGCTGGTTTATACGCACTACCGCTGTAAAAGAAAAGCTGGTTGCACTAAACAAAACCATTAACTGGAAACCCGAAAGTACCGGTACCGGCCGTTTTGGTAACTGGCTGGAAAACCTGGTGGACTGGAACCTGTCGCGTTCACGTTACTGGGGAACACCATTGCCCATCTGGCGCGAAGAGAACGGTGGCGAGGAAAAATGCATAGGCTCGATAGCCGAGCTGAATGCCGAGATAGAAAGATCAATAGCAGCCGGTTTTATGCCTGCAGGCTTCAAGCTGGAAGATATGCACCGCCCTTATGTGGATGATGTAATATTAACTTCATCAACCGGTAACAAAATGTTCCGCGAGCCCGACCTGATAGACGTTTGGTTTGATAGCGGTGCCATGCCTTACGCGCAATGGCATTTCCCGTTCGAGAACAAGGAAGAATTTGCAGCAGCCTACCCGGCAGATTTTATAGCTGAGGGTGTTGACCAAACCCGTGGCTGGTTTTTTACCCTGCACGCTATAGCCGTAATGCTAAGCGAAGCAAGCGACGAGGTAAAAGCCGTGAACGAAAAGGTTGGCAATAAAGGTATCGCGTTTAAAAATGTGATATCAAATGGTTTGGTGCTTGATAAGAATGGCAACAAAATGTCTAAACGTTTAGGCAACGGTATAGATCCATTTGAAACTATTGAGCAGTTTGGTGCCGATGCCGCCCGCTGGTATATGATAAGCAATGCCGCGCCCTGGGATAACCTAAAATTTAATATAGAAGGCCTTGACGAAGTTCGCCGCAAGTTTTTCGGTACGCTGTATAACACTTACTCGTTTTTTGTGCTATACGCCAATATAGACAAGTTTGATTACAGCGCAGCCGAAATAGCGATAGATAAACGCCCCGAGCTTGACCGTTGGATCATATCCTTATTAAATACCCTAAGCAAGGAGGTTGATGGTTATTACGCCGATTTTGAACCTACCAAAGCCGCACGTGCCATACAGGAATTTGTTGATGTGCATTTTAGTAACTGGTATATCCGCCTAAGCCGTCGCCGTTTCTGGCGCTCAGATAATTCTGACGACAAGCTTTCGGCCTACCAAACCTTATATACCTGTTTAATTGATATCGCTAAATTAATGTCGCCAATTGCGCCGTTTTTTGCCGAGCGTTTATATACCGACTTGAACAGCGTTACAAAAAAAGAAACGTTTGAATCAGTGCACCTGGCTTACTTCCCTGAATTTAATGCCGGCCTTGTTGATACGGCTTTAGAAGAGCGTATGCAATTGGCGCAGGATGTATCGTCATTAGTGTTATCGCTTCGTAAAAAGATAGAGATACCAGTACGCCGCCCATTAGGCAAAATACTACTGCCGATACTTGATAAAGGCTTTAAAGAGCAGGTAGAGAAAGTTAAGGAGCTGATATTATCAGAAACTAACATTAAAGCGATAGAATACATTACTGATACCGCCGGCTTTATCAAAAAGAAGATAAAACCAAACTTTAAAGCTCTTGGCGCTAAGGTAGGTAAAGACATGAAAGATGTAGCCGCAGCCATTAATTCATTAGGCCAGGAGGATATAGCTAAGTTGGAAGCTGAAGGTGCAATTCCGGTGCTTGATAGTAAATATTCGATACTACTATCAGACGTAGAAATCATAGCAGAAGACGTACCGGGATGGCAGGTTGCAAATTTAGGCAAACTAACCGTGGCTTTAGATGTTACGATAACCAACGAACTGAAAGAGGAGGGAATATCAAGGGAACTGGTGAACAGGATACAAAATTTGCGTAAAGCAAAGGAGTTTGAAGTTACCGACCGAATAAAAGTAGTTGTAAGCGATAGCGAATTTATACGCGACGCCACGAAAAATAATTTAAACTATATTTGCGCCGAAATTTTAGCTGATAGCCTTGTGCTTGATAATGAGCTGAATGACGGTGATAAAGTAGAGATTGATGGAAATGAAATTTTAATAGTAATTAGTAAAAGTTAAATGGAAACTACAAAAACAAGATATTCTGATTCAGAATTAAAAGAGTTTAAAGACCTGCTTTTAGAGAAACTACGTAGCTCGAAAGAAGAGCTTAACGCTTTAGCTACATCTTTAAGCTCGCCTAATGCTAATGGTACAGATGATACTGCCGGTACTTATAAAACACTGGAAGATGGATCGGCTACTTTAGAGAAAGAGCAAATTAACCAACTGGCTGCCCGCCAGAAAAAATTTATTGAGCAACTGGAAGCTGCGTTAGTGCGCATAGAGAACAAAACTTATGGCATTTGCCGCGAAACCGGTAAGCTTATCCCTAAAGAGCGTTTACGTGCCGTACCGCACACTACGCTAACTATGGAAGCTAAATTAAAGCAATAAATGAAGGCTGCTTACACCAAACCTTTTTTAACTGCCGCTTTTATTATCCTGCTTGACCAGATCATTAAAATATGGGTGCGCAGCCACATGCAAATTGGAGAAGAGATACATCTTTTAGGCAATAGGGGCATGCTGCACTATACCGAAAACAACGGTATGGCCTTTGGCATGGAGCTGGGCGGCGAGTTTGGTAAACTGGCATTAACACTTTTTCGTATTGTTGCTGTTTGTGGCATAGGCTATGGGCTGGTGCATTTAATAAAGCATAAATATCATCGTGGTTTAATTATGATGGTAGCTTTAATACTGGCAGGCGCTGTTGGTAACATTATCGATTCTACCTTTTACGGTATTATTTATAAATACGCATCGTTGTTTCATGGCCGTGTGGTTGATATGTTTTATTTCCCGCTATTATCAGGTCATTTCCCGCATTGGGTACCCATATGGGGTGGCGAAGAATACATCTTTTTTAGGCCGGTATTTAACCTGGCCGACTCTGCCATATCGGTAGGGGTAATTATGATATTGCTAAATCAAAAGCGCTATTTTAAGCAAGAGGTAATTGAAGAAAGCAACCCCAACAGCGAAATGGTAGAAGAATAAGCTACCTTAAATCACTTAACATAAACACAAAGCCGCCTAACAGCGGCTTTGTTGCTTTATAACTATCTGATATTTAGATTGTAGGAAATATATATAATAATATGTGTTGCGTATTAAACTATATTGGCGTAAATACATCTATATATAAACAAATAACACAGTACTCATGAAGAAATTATTCTTAATAGCGGCATTAGTTGCTACCACCTTTGGAGCATTTGCACAATCAGCCGATCTGCGCCGTAAAATTGAAGTTACCGGTACATCCGAATTAGAGGTTACTCCCGATATTATAAACGTGACCATTACCCTTAAGGAATATCTTAGCGGTAAAACAAAGGTTACCATCAGCCAGTTAGAAAAGCAATTGGAAAAGGCGGTTGCCGAAGCCGGTATAGCTAAGGAAGACTTTACCGTTAATGATCTATCATCATGGAATTATACAGATGAGAAGAAAAAAGCGCTGGATTTTTTAGCCGCCAAGCAATATGGCATCAAGTTTCGCGATCTGAATAAGTTTAACCAGATATTAAGCAAGCTTGACCCTAAAGGCATTCAATCTACTAACATTGATAGCTACGACTATTCTAAAATAGAACAGGTGAAAAATGAACTTAAGTTAAAGGCATTGCTTGCCGCTAAAAGTAAAGCCGCGTTTTTGTTAGCTGGTATAGGCGAAAAATTAGGCGTTGCTTTAAATATCGTAGAGAACGATAATAGCAGTTTCCCGCAGCCGCGTAATGTAATGTATATGGCCAAATCAGCAGCTGCTGATGTAGCCCCTGAGTCTGATATCGATGTTAGGAAAATTAAACTAAGCTTTCAAATAAATGCTGCGTTCGAAATAAGATAAACGCCAAATCCAAAAATCAATAATATGGGCAGGCCTAATAAGCCTGCCTTTTTTTATGTAAAACTATTTTATTTTATGCATGTTAATAATTTTAATCAGAAGTTAAAAAATGAAGACATTAAAATATGTAGCAGCGATAATAATTTTGTCAGCATCAATGGCAGCATGCAAGGGCGACAGGACCAAGGCAACCTTGGGGGGCACCGCAGATACCAGTACTGTAGCTGGTGCAAATGGCTCGGGTAGCGGTGCAGACACCGCCAAAGCTTATTCGACAAATAAAGGAAATGTTGACCCGGCCGGCCATGGCGCTACCGATACTACTTCAAAACCTGTTCATTAACAGCGTGTTATTGTAAAAAATCATCAGTTAATGCTTGTTAATGTAAAATATACATTTTATATTAGCATCCCGTTAATTGATTGAGTATGATTCGTGCCCGTTACAAGAAGGTGCTTTTGGTATCCTCAAAGCCTTTTCCCGACCAGCTGCTGGACGGTTATGATAACGTGAAACAGATTTCTGCACAAACCGCTATATTTCCTGCAATACACGAGTTAAAGCCCGACGCCATACTATTTGACCATGCGCACATGGGCGATAATTTTGAACGTGTATTACGCCGCCTGCAAACCAACGCCTTTTATCGTAATATAAAAATATACTGCTACAAAAAGCAGGAAAGCATTAAAGCCGATAGCTTACTAAAGGTTTTAGGGGTAGACCATATTATATATAACGAAGACCTGGAAAAGGTATCAAAGGGCAAAGCCGCTTTAACCGCTATAAATAACATGGTTGATGGCCCTTTAATTAAATGGGTTACAGGCGTAGCGCACTGATCTTATCCTCACAATCATTTTACATACCTATAACACATTTATAATAAAATGCTGTTAAACTTGCATGCTGAATAACAACCTATTAATAAGGACTGTTATATCGGCTTAAATCGTATCAGCATACATGAAAATAGGTATAGTTTGTTACCCAACCTTTGGCGGAAGCGGGGTTGTAGCCACAGAATTAGGTAAAGCCCTTGCCGATAGGGGGCACCAGGTTCACTTTGTTACATATAACCAGCCTGCCCGGCTTGATTTTTTCTCTGAAAATCTTTTCTATCACGAGGTGTCGGTATCGCAATACCCTTTGTTTGATTACCCGCCTTACGAGCTTGCCCTTGCCAGCCGACTGGTTGATGTGGTAAGGTTTGAAAAGTTAGACCTGCTGCATGTGCATTATGCCATCCCGCATGCCTCGGCTGCGTTTATGGCTAAACAAATATTAGCTACCTATGGCATAGCCATCCCGGTAATTACAACACTGCACGGCACCGATATTACCCTTGTGGGGCAGGATAGTACTTACAAGCCGGTGGTTACCTTCTCTATCAACAAATCCGATGGCGTAACCGCGGTATCAGAACATTTAAAGCAAGATACTTATCGTTTTTTTGATATAGAAAAAGATATAAAGGTAATCCCCAACTTTATCGACTTAACCCGCTTTAGCCTAAAAGCAAAAGATCACTTTAAAAAGGCAATAGCACCAAACGGCGAAAAAGTGTTGGTGCATACCTCAAACTTCCGCAAGGTAAAACGCACCGAGGATGTAATAAAGATGTTTGCCAAAGTGATTGAAAAGATACCTGCCAAATTATTGATGGTAGGCGATGGTGGCGAACGATCGGGCTGCGAACAGCTAAGCCGCGACCTGGGCATATCAGAGCATGTTCGCTTTTTAGGTAAGCAGGATGCTATTGAAGAGATATTATCTGTCTCTGATCTTTTCCTGATGCCGTCTCAATCAGAAAGTTTTGGTTTAGCGGCATTAGAAGCTATGGCCTGTAAAGTACCAGTAATTAGTAGTAATGCAGGTGGCTTGCCCGAATTGAATATTGAAGGAGAGACCGGATATTTATTAGATATTGGTGATGTGGATGGTATGGCCGAAAAGGCCATTTATATATTAGAAGATGAAGGCCGATTAAACGAGTTTAAAGAACGTGCGCTTGCCCGTGCAAAGCAGTTTGAGCTGGCTAATATTCTACCTGAATATGAGAACTACTACAAAGAGATAATTGAAAAGAGCAGCCAGCATATCTTATAAAAAATCTTTACAACCTTTTGGCCTGATTTATGTTATAAAGCCATCATATATTATTATATAAATCAACCATGAAAAAGATATTTCAAACATCCATTGCAATTTTAGCCCTTACATTCATTTTTTCGGCTTGTTCAACAACCAATACAGCATCATCAGGCACATCGGGCGGCAGCGTAAGCCGCGGTAAATTTGTTGGTACCTGGACAGTTACCAGCGTTACTTACGAAGGCCTTGTAGAAGGTTCCGTACAAAACGTATTTGACCAGGCAGCACCCGGCGCCTTTGTAGGCAGCACCTGGAAATTAACCAACAGCGGTAATGGTATATATACCTTAACCAATGGCGCATCGCAAACTATATTCTGGTCGGTGTATAATGGTGGCAGCACAGGCACCCAGTTTCAGTTTAAAAAGCTGTTTGAAGGCGATAAAGCTAAAAACGTAACCGAGGGTTACCGTTTAGATATTGCCAGCGTAAGCAGCACTTCAATGACCTTAAAATCGGCTGTTGCTATAGGTGGCAGTAACGGTTATGTAGTTTACACATTTGCCAAAGCTCAATAATTAAATATATTTAAGCACATTGCTTGATCATAAACAAGGCTGAAGATATTATCTTCAGCCTTGTTTATGATCGTTGTTTAGTATGCGGTGCTGCCTTACTCTGCAGGAGTAAACTTTAAGCAAACAGGGTTGCCCACTTCAATGCGGTTAAAGCTTTGGGTAAGCTTGCCTGTAGCAGGGTCTATCCTCAATACAATTATGCTGTCGCTGTTTTGGTTGGCAACCAATAACCAATTGCCGGTAGGGTCTATAGCAAAGTTACGCGGGCCTTTGCCACCGCTTGATTTGCGTTCGATAAAAGTTAAAATACCATCTTCGGGGTTAACACTGAATACCGAAATGTCGTTGGCATCGCCACGGTTGCTGGCATATAAAAATTTACCATCTGGCGATAAGTGTATATCTGCAGCACCAGTTGATCCTGTAAAGCCATCAGGCAATAAAGTAATATCCTGCTTCTGTTTTAGCTTGCCGTTATTGTAATCAAACAATATCACCGAGCTGCCCATTTCTGTTATCAGGTACAAATACTTCTTATTGGCCGAAAAGGCTAAATGGCGCGGGCCGTAGCCGGGTGTAATACTTACAAATGCCGGGTTTGCAGGTACAATAGGGCTGGTTTTTGATCCCTTGTATTTGGTGATGTTTATTTTATCGGTCCCCAAGTCGGTATACAGCACATACTTTTCATCGGGTGATAACACCGCGGTATGCACATGCGCTTTTTCCTGCCTGTCTTTATTAGGCCCGTGGCCCGGGTCTTTAATGGTTTGGGTAGCCAGGTCAACAGATCCGTCGGCTTTTATAGGTACAACGGCAATATTACCGCCACTGTAGTTGGCAATAAACAAGTTCTTCTGGTTTTTATCAACCGATACATAGCAAGGTGCGCCGCCTAATGTAGATACTTTATTAATGAATTTTAACTGGCCTGTTTTTGGCTCAAAGTTAAAAGCGCTAACCTCGCCCTGGTCATTCTCGTTAACGGCATAAACAAATTTATTATTAGCCGATGCTGTTAGATATGATGGGTTGCTTACATCATCTATCTGGCTTAAATAGGCCAGCTTGCCGGTTTCAGCATAAAAGCGATATACGGCTATACCTTTACTTTTCCCGCTGGTGTATGCGCCAACAATAAGGTCAAATGTCTTTGGTGTCATACTTTTTTTCTGAGCAAAAATCAGTCCCGGAACAAGCATTAAAAATGCTAATAATAACTTTTTCATATAGGTGGTTAGTTTACAGCGCAATATAATAAAAAGGGTAAATAAGGTATAATAATTATCTATCAGACGGTGATAGTAAAGGCAGGTTTAATACACGTTATAATTATGTATAATTAAAAAGGCCCGTAACCGGGCCTTTTATTATTGTATCAAATGCTTTAACTGTATCACTTCCTTTTCGTCAAGGTAGCGCCAGCGGCCTCGCGGCAAGTCCTTTTTAGTTAAGTTGGCATATACCGAGCGGTCTAGCTTTACCACCTCATAACCCAACGATTCAAAAATACGGCGTACGATACGGTTTTTACCGCTATGTATTTGTATACCTATTTCGCGTTTGGTGCCACCTGTAACGTACGATATGCTATCAGGCTTAATTAAACCGTCTTCCAGTTCGAGGCCAAACCCAATTTTATTTAAGTCGCCTTGTGTAAGTGCTTTGTTTAGCTCGACCAGGTAAAGTTTGATAACACTATTGCGCGGGTGCGATAATTTATCAGCCAGGTCGCCATCGTTGGTCATTAGCAATAAACCGGTGGTGTTGCGGTCTAAACGACCCACCGGGTATATACGCTCGCGACTGGCTTTTTCAACCAGGTGCATTACCGTACGGCGTTCCTGCGGGTCATCTGTAGTAGTTATATAGTCTTTTGGTTTATTTAGTAATACATAAACCATTTTTTCGCGTTTTAAAGCTTCGCCATTATAGCGTACCAGGTCTTTAATAGGGTCAACCTTAGCGCCCAGTTCAGATACTACCTCGCCATTAACCGATACCACACCTGCTGCTATCAGCTCATCGGCCTTGCGGCGGCTACAAATGCCTGCATTGGCAATGTAACGGTTCAGCCTTATCAGTCCGTCGTCTTTAGTTTTAACCACGGGGTTTTTACGGCCACGCATGGTTGTAGTTTTTGGGGTGCTGGTATCGCCGTCTTCACGTTTTCTGAAACCGGTAGATGTGCTCGGAAAATCTTTAGCGCCACTGCGGCCACCAAACTTTTTATCGCCGCCAAAGCTTTTCTTTGGCCCGTCGGTACCGGCCGGCCTTCTGTTAAAAGGCTTATCGCCTGCCGATGGGTTTTTGCGCGGGCCGTATGATGCGGGGCCTAAGCCGGGTTTTTTATAACCTTCGCCATCGGTTGATGCCGCGCGGCCGCTGTATGGCCTATCTTTAGGAGTAAATGATTTTTTATCGCCAAAAGCAGGTTTATCACCATAGCTCTTTTTTGGCCTGTCGCTATCTGTTGGCCTGCCGCTGTATGGCTTGCCTTTGGGTACAAATGATTTTTTTTCGCCACCGCTAAACGATGACGAAGAAGATGAACCCCTGGCCGGGCGTTCGCCGTCAGTATCAGGTCTATCTTGATAAGGTTTTGAGTTGGTAGAAGATCTGCGGTCTTGCGAGAAATTCTTTTTGCCATCGGCACCACGTGTGCCATATGGTTTTCCTGCTGATGAGGAAGATGATCTGTTTGATCTTTCACCACCACTTTTTGGACGGTCTGATGATCTGTTTGGTTTGTCGTCGCGACTACCTGTTGGCTTCTTAAATACCATATTTTTTTGTTTTGCGCTTTCGCAGCGTGAGGGTCAAAAGTACAACTTTTTGGCGAAAAAAACAACTTTTTAATCCGGTTCAAAAAGTAGGTTTAAACCACTTTAAAGCACGATTTTTAACCTTTTTTAAAATAGTCAAAACACTAAGGGTAATATAAGTGTTTGATAATGTGCTTTATATAGCTTACCTTTGCGGTACATCATACCAAATGTTTAATTAATGAGTAAAATAGAAATGGGTAAAAAACACTTAATTACGTGCTCCGTAATATTGGTGCTGGTTATCGTTTCAAGGCTTAATATTTTTAGTACAGAACCAGTTTTTGTAGCCAAAAATATCAGCCTTACAGCAACTCCGGAAATTATCTACAGCAAGCCTAACGAGGCGGAAGATGGTTATAATTTTGCTGATGAAGCCCTGCCTGTAAATGACGCACGGGTGAATTCGAAATTGAAAAAATCAATAGCAAGCCACAAGTTCAGAAACGTACAATCGAATATTTTGCATTCAAAAGCCGATAAGATATTTCCGGTTATCGAGCCAATTTTAAAAGCCTACGGTATCCCCGAAGATTTTAAATATGTGCCACTGGTAGAGTCTGGCTTATGCGAAGGCACATCGCCAAAAGGCGCAAAGGGTGTTTGGCAGTTTATGCCCGGTACCGCGCGCAGCTATGGTTTAAAAGTAGGCAAGGGCAAAGACGAGCGCATGAACTTGCGCAAAAGCACCATTGCGGCTTGTAAGTATATTAAAGAGCTTTACGGCGAATTTCATAGCTGGACTTTGGCTGCCGCGGCATATAACAATGGTTCGATAAAACTGGAGAGAGCGATAAACAGGCAAAATGAGGATAATTATTTCCGTATGAGCCTGAACCGTGAAACCGGATCGTATGTATACAAGCTGATTGCGATGAAAGAGATCATCAGCAATCCTACTAAATATGGCTATAGAAATTTTTATAGCTATACACAAAAACCAGGTTTGCCTTTACTGGCATACAACTAATAAAAGTAATTTTATATTACGGAGCACATTTAAAAGCCGTTCGCTGGTTGCGAACGGCTTTTTTTGTGGGGTCATGCCGACCCGTTATACTATAGTGTAGTGATTTATAAATTCCTAAATTTATAACCTAAAACCTAATTACCAATGCTCTACTACACCCAACTCATTTTTATAAAGCCCGGCCACGAGCAGGAGTTTCATGCCTTTGAAGACATGGTTTTACCGCTTTTAAAAGACCATAACGCCGAATTGCTTTACCGCATCCGCCCGGATAAAAGCGCTTTTATTGCAGGTACAGGTGAATTGCCCTACGAGGTGCATTTGGTAAGCTTTAACAGCAGGCAAGATTTTGAAAGCTACCGAGATGACCCCAAGCGATTGGCTGCTATGGAATTAAAGAACAGATCTGTAGAAAAGATAGTTTTGATTGAGGGCGTGGCGTTGTAGGCTGCCGCTACTCCTCCGCACCGTTAACTCACCCCGAATACGCTACGCTGTTCGACCCTCTCTGCGCAAGCGCAAAGAGGGTTTAGAAAAAAGACCCCCTCTTTCCGTTAGCCAACGGAGAGAGGGGCATGGGGTGAGTCCACTCGTGAACTATGCATCATCACCCATACTCCCACATAATTTTACATTAAACAGTACTTTCCCGTTGGTGCTAACTCTATGAATGCCCGACGTTTTTGCGTATATTTGCGAACTTTTTTAGCATTAATGCCATGCTGCAAAACCGCAGGGCATTTTACTTGTTTTTTGCAGAATATATGATTGAAAAACCGTTAGACCTGGGCGAGCAAAGCGAAGTTGAAGTGTATGGTGCCCGGGTACATAATTTAAAAAATATTGATGTTTCGTTTCCGCGTAATAAGCTGGTGGTTATTACTGGTTTAAGCGGTAGCGGTAAATCGTCGTTGGCGTTTGATACCATTTATGCCGAGGGCCAGCGCCGCTATATGGAAACATTTTCGGCCTACTCGCGCCAGTTTATGGGCGGTATGGAGCGGCCGGATGTAGATAAGGTATCGGGCCTTAGTCCGGTTATCGCTATAGAGCAAAAAACAACCAGCAAAAACCCACGCAGTACTGTAGGTACCATTACCGAGATATACGATTTTATGCGCCTGCTTTTTGCCCGCGCAGGCGATGCCTATAGCTATACCACCGGCGAAAAAATGGAGCGCATGAGCGAAGAGCAAATACTACGCACCATTATGGAAAAGTTTGACGGGCAACCAGTAAACATACTGGCACCAGTAGTAAAGGCCCGTAAAGGCCATTACCGCGAATTGTTTGAGCAAATACGCAAGCAAGGCTACCTGAAGGTTTATATAGACGGCGCTATTGCCGATGTTGAACCCAAAATGCAGGTAGACCGCTACAAGATACACGATATTGATATAGTTGTTGACCGCCTGGTGGTGAGCGAAGCCGATAGCAAGCGCTTATATACATCAGTACAAGCGGCATTAAAAATTGCCAAAGGTATTATACGTATTGCCGATAAGGATAATAACGTAGCCTACTTTAGTAAATACCTGATGGACCCGGTATCGGGCATATCATACGATGAGCCGCAGCCTAATACTTTTTCGTTTAACTCGCCCTATGGCGCCTGCGAAAAATGTAACGGTTTGGGTTATATCTTCGAGGTAGATGAGGCATCAGTTATCCCGAATGCCAAGTTAAGTATATTAAATGGTGGACTTGCCCCAATAGGCGAGTATCGCGAAACCTGGATATTTCAGGTATTGAAGGCTTTGGCCAAAAAGTACGAGTTCTCGCTATCTACCCCGATAGAAAAATTAACCCGCGATCAATTGGATATTATATTAAACGGTTCGCCGGATATGATAACCGTAGCGGTTGAATACAATAAGTGGAATGTACAAAGCTACCAGATAACGTTTGATGGTATCATCCGCATGTTGGAAGAGCAGCAGGAACGCCGTAACGACGAAGGTATGGATGATATGGAAAACTATCGTGTGCTGCGTACCTGTCCCGTTTGCGAAGGTGCCAGGCTTAAAAAAGAATCGCTGCATTTTAAGGTAGATAACAAAAATATTTTTGAGCTGGCCTGTATGGATATTACCACGCTTGATAAGTGGTACACCGGGCTTGAAGAAAGACTAAACGAGCGCCAGAATGTTATTGCCAAAGAGATATTAAAAGAGATACGTGCACGCATAGGCTTTTTACTGGATGTAGGTTTAAGTTATTTAACCTTAGACCGTACCGCCAAAACCTTATCTGGCGGCGAAGCACAGCGCATCAGGCTGGCCACACAAATAGGCTCGCAGCTGATGAATGTGATGTACATTTTAGATGAACCCAGCATTGGTTTGCACCAGCGCGATAACGAGCGACTGATAAACGCCCTTAAAAACCTGCGCGACCTGGGTAATACCGTTTTGGTGGTTGAGCATGATAAAGACATGATACTGGAAGCCGACCACGTAATTGATATGGGCCCGGCAGCGGGTGTACACGGCGGGCAGATAGTGGCGCAGGGTACCCCTGCCGAGCTGATGGCTTGCCATACGCTCACCACATTGTACATTAACGGCGAACGCGAGATTGCTATTCCTGCAAAACGCCGCGAGGGTAATGGTAAGGTACTATCGCTTAAAAAGGCAACCGGCCACAACCTTAAAAAGGTAAGTGTCGATTTTCCGTTGGGTAAGCTCATTGGGGTAACGGGTGTATCGGGTAGTGGTAAATCAAGTTTGATCACCGAGACGCTATACCCTATATTAAATCACCACTTCTTCCGCGCTAAAAAGCAGCCTTTGCCTTACGAGAAAATTGAAGGGTTAGAGCATATTGATAAGGTTATTGAGATAGACCAAACACCAATAGGTCGCACGCCGCGAAGCAATCCGGCTACTTATACGGGCGTTTTCTCGGATATCCGTAACCTGTTTGTGGCATTGCCCGAATCGAGGATACGTGGTTATAAACCGGGCCGTTTCTCTTTCAACGTAAAGGGTGGCCGTTGCGAAACCTGCCAGGGTGCAGGCCAAAAGGTAATAGAAATGAACTTTTTACCCGATGTACAGGTGCCCTGCGAAGAATGTGGCGGCCGCCGTTACAACCGCGAAACACTTGAAGTACGTTACCGTGGTAAATCCATCAGCGATGTGTTGGATATGAGCATAGAGGATGCTACGCCATTTTTTGAGCATATCCCTGCCATTTATCGCAAGGTAAAAACCTTGTTTGATGTGGGCTTGGGCTACATTACTTTAGGGCAATCATCAACCACCTTATCGGGCGGCGAGGCACAGCGCGTTAAACTGGCTACCGAGCTTTCTAAAAAAGATACCGGCAACACATTCTATATATTAGATGAGCCTACAACAGGTTTGCACTTTGAAGATATAAACGTGTTGTTAGGTGTACTATACCAACTGGTTGATAAAGGCAACACAGTGCTTGTAATAGAGCATAACCTTGATGTTATAAAGGTTGTCGACCATGTTATCGACCTTGGGCCCGAAGGTGGCTCAGGCGGCGGTAAAATACTGTTTAGCGGCACACCCGAAGGTTTATGCAAGGTTAAGGAAAGTTTTACCGGGCAGTTCCTGAAAAAGGAGATGGGGATAAAATAATTCCCATAAAACAATTCCTATAAATCCTACCTTTAGGATATATGCTGCCTTTACTTGTATCGTCACAAATGCGCGAAGCAGATGCTTATACCATCGCAAACGAACCTATCAAGTCAATTGATCTGATGGAACGGGCCAGCAAGGCATTTGTAGGCTGGTTCATAAACCATTTTCCTAACAAAACAAAAAGCATAGCTGTTTATTGCGGTACGGGCAATAATGGTGGCGATGGACTCGCTATAGCTCGCTTATTGCATGAGCACGGTTATACGCAACTTAATATTAAAATAGTCCGTTTTTCTGATAAAGCCAGCGACGATTTCAATATCAATTTAAAAAGAATAGGTAATATCGCTACCGCTGAAATAAACCCCGGTGATGAATTACCCGAGGAAACCAGCGACCTAATAATTGACGCGCTGTTGGGTAGCGGCTTAAATAAACCATTAAAAAGCGACTATAACCGCTTAGTTACCTACTTAAACAGCCTGCAAAAGACAGTTGTTGCGGTAGATGTACCTACCGGATTTTTTACTGATGGCGAAGTGCCTGCCGATGCCACTGTTTTAAAAGCCGACCTTGTGATAACGTTTCAGCAGCCCAAAATAAACTTTTTACTACCCGAATCAGGCCCGTATATCAATTGCTGGGAGGCGGTGAAGATAGGTATTGATGAAGCGTTTATTAATTCGGTTGATACCCCGTATTTTTATGTAGAAGAAAAGGATGCCCGTAAAATGATTAAACCCCGTCATAAGTTTAGCAATAAAGGCACTTATGGCCATGCATTTATTATAGCCGGTAAAGACGAAACCATGGGCGCGGCCTTATTATGTGCTTCTGCATGCGTATATGCCGGGGCGGGGCTTACTACCGCCTGCATACCACAAAGTGGCTTAACCGCCCTTAATAGCTATATGCCCGAGGTAATGGTAGTAATACGTAACGATTATGCCCTGCCGGATATTAATTGGGATAAATACAGCACTATAGGAATTGGCCCCGGTTTAGGTAAAGACGATAATACCTTAAACTTATTGATACCGATTTTTGAAAACTATAATAAACCGATAGTTATAGATGCCGACGCGCTAAACGTATTGGCCGAAAATAAGAAGTTATTGACCCAACTGCCACAAGGAAGCATATTAACACCGCATATGAAGGAATTTGACCGCCTGTTTGGCCAACATACCAGTTGGTGGCACCGCATGCAAACCGCAAAGCAAAAAGCGCAGGAACTTAATATGTATATTGTTCTTAAAAACGAGTACACCATAACAGCCACTCCTGAAGGGAAACTTTACTTTAACAGTACCGGTAATGCCGCTATGGCAACCGGCGGTATGGGCGATGTACTTACAGGCATTATAACCGCTTTATTAGCGCAAAAGTATTCGCCGAAGGATGCTTGTTTATTAGGTATATATATACACGGTAAGGCGGGAGACGAATTAGCTTTACCCAACCGCATGAACGTGGTGTTGCCACATAAGGTAGCCGCGCTGTTACCACTTACCATGGCCAAATTAAAGGCATAAAAAAAGCGGATGCAAGTATCATACATCCGCTTTCTAAACTATTAACTGATCTTATAAAGAACTAAATACTTCTAACTATATACATAAGACGCTTGTCTCTTGTATTCGTTACATAAACGCATGTATTTAATTTTTTGTTTAAATGCATTTTACTTTTAACATATTTTAACAAAAAAGGCTGATTTACACCTGTAAATCAGCCTTTTGTATGTTTGTAATTAAAAATTTGTTAAAACTTTCCTATCACCACCATCTGGTCGAGTGTAGGGTTAACACTACCGCCGGTTGGTTCAAGCGTTACTGCAAAGGCATCCGCGCTTGCTATCGACTTCATTTCTTTTATGCCGATGGTATCGGCGGTAGCGGGTGCATCAAACACACCCATATCTACAGGTTTGCCGCCAACAAGGGCCCATAATTGATATTGGTGCTGCTTATCGTGCGCAGGCAGTTTCATGCCGTTCATGGCTACCATTACCTTTTTATTTGCCGAGTTCCAGGCCAGCGTCATGGCCGATTGCGGGGCCTTTGGTGTGCCTTGCAGCTTAAGTACTTTATAAGTAGGGTTGCGGTACATATCCAACTCGGTATCCAGTAAGTTTACTTGGTTGGCAAAATGCTGTTTATCGGTTTGTAGCGCGGTAAGCTGATTGTTAGAATCCTGTAATTGGCTGTATAAATTAACCAGACCATAAATGCTTATCAACAATAATGTTAGGCAGGCTGCAAAGGCATATTTATAAAAGCTGCTAACGGTGCGGGTGGGTAATGCAACAACATTTTCGTCCTCATCGCTTGCGGTTCTGCCTTTAAAATTATCATCATCGCCTAAATTTACAACCAGGCTATTTAATATTTTTGTGCGTAAATGTTCAGATGGTTCTACAGTGTGTGCTTCTGCGTAAAACTCTATTGATTTCTCTATCTCGTCAATTTCTGCCTTAACAGCAGGATATTTTGAAGCCATATCCTCCACTTGTAACTTTTCGTCAGGGCTTACATCGCCCAAAACGTAAAGTTCCAAAATCCCCGATTCAATATATTCCTTTATGTCTTCCACTTTCAATTAAAATGTTTTCTGAGTTGCAGAATAGCCATCCTTAAACGGGTTTTAATGGTTCCAAGCGGTACGCCAAGTTCGTCGGCGGCTTCCACATGGGTGTAACCTTTAAAATACACCAATTCAAGAATTGACTTTTGCTCGGGTTTCAAGGTAGATACTAACTCCCTGATTCCCAACAACTCGGGCTTGTAAACCGTGTTTCTTTGTTCGTCTATGAAAGTTACGTTATTTTCAAGCTCCTGGTTTTTATTTTGGTTCTTAAAATCTTTAGATCGTACTTTATCAATCGACAAATTGCGGGCAATATTTACCATCCAGGTAAATAAGCGGCCTTTTTCGCTACTGTAGCCCGAAAAAGAATTCCATATTTTTACAAACGTTTCTTGCAAAACGTCTTCGGCAATGGCAGTATCGGTTATAATTCTGGAAATAACACCGAACAGGGAAGACGAGTACATATCGTACAACGCTTCGATCGCGATCTTTTCACGATTACGTAGCGCAAGCACTAACTCTTCCTCTGATAACGATATTTTGCGTTTCTTACTCAATGTGGTGAAGATAGAAAGGAATAATTACATTTCAAACAAATGCTTTTCGGCATGGTAAGACGAGCGTACCAATGGCCCGCTTTCAACATACTTAAATCCTTTTTTCAATCCCCACTCTTTATAGCTGGCAAACTGATCGGGATGTATCCAGTCAATCACCGGATGATGATTGCGTGTAGGTTGTAAATATTGGCCCAGCGTTAATATATGTACACCAGCTTCCAGCAAGTCGTCCATTGCTTCCAGCACATCTTCTTCGCGTTCGCCAAGGCCAAGCATTATGCCCGATTTGGTGCGCACACCCGCGTTAGATGTTATCCTTAATGCCTCTAAACTTCTATCGTACTTAGCTTGTATACGCACTTCTTTGGTTAAACGCCTAACGGTTTCCAAATTATGTGAAACCACCTCGGGGCGGGTTTCCAGCACGCGTTCCAGGTTGTCCCAAATCCCTCTAAAATCGGGTAACAAGGTCTCTAATGTAGTTTGAGGGCTTTCGCGGCGTATGGCGTTGATGGTTTCGGCCCATATAATAGATCCGCCGTCCTTCAAATCGTCGCGGTCTACAGATGTAATTACACAATGCTTTACCTGCATTAACTTAACCGAATTGGCTACGCGGTTAGGCTCGTCGGTGTCAACTGCCAAAGGCCTGCCGGTTGCTACAGCGCAAAAAGAACACGATCGGGTACAAATATTACCCAATATCATAAAGGTAGCGGTACCCGCGCCCCAGCACTCGCCCATGTTTGGGCAATTACCGCTTTCGCAAATGGTGTGTAACTTATGGGTATCAACCAAACCACGAACATGGGCATATTCTTTTCCTACAGGCAGCCTTACTCTAAGCCAATCGGGCTTGCGTTGAGGCTGATTCGCTGGCACTACAGGCAAATCAATCATGATACAAAATTAGTTAAAAATGTTATAAATGTTGTAAGGGTTGAAATGCTTACAGTGATTTGACTAATAAGGAACGGATGTATAAATTAAAAGCCCTTAAGACATTTTCAATATCCTAAGGGCCCTTATATTTTGCCTTGTTATTAACAGTAGTATTATGAAAGTACACTCATGGTTTCATCAACAGATATTTGCCCGTGCGATTGATCGAGCACGCATTCACCATCTTTTATCAACAGCAATTGCGGCGATTCGTGATGTACCTGAAAATCGGAGGCTATTTTGTTGGACAGGTCGCGGTGTTTGATAAGATCTAAAAAGTAAAGAGGCATATCATCAGGTAGGTTGTCCCAGTCTAACTCAAAGCGCCGCTTAGCCATCATGCTAATAGAACACCGTGTGCTGTGTTTAAAAACTAAACTATAACCCGCTTGCTGTTTAATAGCATCAATCTGCTCCGCAGTTTCCAACTGTATCCATTCCATAAAACAAAGGTAATGTAATAGCCCTCTTCAAAAGTAAAAACAATGTAAAACTGCTTTAGTTTGGTGCTATCGGGAAAGAAATGACATTTGTTAACTACCGGCCGCGGGGGTATGAGCCGTATGCAGGGCATAATTTATTTGAGCATGATGATATGCTGCCAACCGCCAATGCTATAACAATGATGTAAATTATTTTTTTCATGTGTTTCATCAAACTTAATATTTATACGGCATTACTGCCCCAAAGTTTCAACCAATTTAGCCATTTTTATGGCAGTTACAGCAGCTTCATCGCCTTTATTTCCGTGTTTGCCGCCTGCCCTGTCTATTGCTTGCTGCTGGTTATCAGTGGTAAGCACTCCAAATATAACAGGTTTGCTGTATTTTATGGCAACATTACTTACACCATTTGCAACCGCGTTACAAATAAAATCAAAATGGCGTGTTTCGCCCTGTATAACACAACCCAGGCATATAACCGCGTCCAGCTTTTTGTTTTTTAATAAAAGTTCGGCTCCGGTGGTAAGTTCAAAGCTGCCGGGTACGGTGTAGCTATATATGTTATCGGGGTTAGCGCCGTTATCAACAAGGCTTTTATAAGCGCCCTGGTATAATGCATCAGTAATTTCGGTATTCCACTCGGCTACCACAATGCCAAAACTATAGCCTGCTGCAGATGGTATTGCCGAGGCCGAAAAATCTGAAAGGTTTTTTAAATGTGTAGCCATGTATTGTTGTAAAGGTTGAAAAAGTTATGAATAGTAAAAAATGTTTTTAAAATAATAAGGGTTGAAAGTATCGTAAAGCGCGGCCTTACAATGTTTTCAACCCTTAAAACATTTTTTATAACACTTATTGCTTCGCTTCGGCGCGAGCAATATACTCGTCGATGTTTTGTGCTTCGGCGCTTGTAAAGTAGTCCGATTTAATTTTCTTATAAGCTTCAGCTGCAGATTTGCTGTCGTTTTTGGCTTCGTAAACTAAGCCCAATTTTTTAAGATAAAACGGAGATAAAAATTTATTGTTGGCTTTATCAATCGCCTTTTTAAAGTAGGTTTCTGCTTTATCGTAATCTTTTAATTCAACATACGCATCACCAGCATTACCAAAGGCTTCGGCTGCTATCATGTTGTCATCGCCGCGATAGTTGTTTAAGTTGTCAATAGCTTTGCGGTATTCACCTTTGTTTAAATAGGCGGTACCTAAGTAAAAATAAGCAAGGTTAGCCACTTTTGTGTTGCTGTAATCGCTGATGATCTTTTCGAAACCAGGGTAACCGGCATCGCCTTTTATAGCTTTATCCCAATCTTTTTTAGCCCAAAAATCTTGTGCTACGTGCATTTGGTTAGCGGCTGTAACCTCGCGCGGGGCAAGGTAAAGCTTTAGATATGCAATGTATATAACAATCATTACAACTATAGCTGCGGCTATAAATAATAAGCTTTTTTGATTCTCCTGAATAAAACTACCGCTCTTCACAACATTATTTTTCTCTGCTATAGTTTTGGTATTCACCTGCGTTGCTGACATCTGTATTTTAAAATTAAGTTTGCAAAAATACGGTTTTCAAAGTTTATAGCAAATTAAAGTTTGGTGTAATTTTTTGTATTGAATAGGTTGATTAATAGGGTAGTTGATTGTAAACCTGTTTGCCATTTATAAAAGGGTGTTATTGTTTAAAACTTAATTAATCTAATAAGCCCTATTGGCCCCAATACGCTTAAAAAAACCTAAATTTGTAACCCTGATATGTATCTGCAGCAACTCTCTTTTATCAACTTTAAAAATTATGCCGGCGCCGAGCTAACGCTTAGCGAAGGGGTAAATGCATTTGTGGGGAATAACGGCGCGGGTAAAACCAATTTGTTAGATGCGGTGCACTACCTTTCGTTATGTAAAAGCTATTTTAACCCGATTGATAGCCAGCAGATAAAGCAAGGTGCCGACTTTTTTATGATCAACGGCATTTTTCAAAAAAACAATAATAAAGAAGTTGTAGCCTGCGGCGTAAAACGCAATCAAAAAAAACAATTTAAACGTAATAAGAAAGATTACCAGCGCCTTGCGGACCATATTGGCCTGTTGCCGCTGGTAATGATATCGCCATACGATATTAGTATTATCATTGAGGGCAGCGAGGAGCGCCGCAAATTTGTTGATAATGTAATATCGCAAACAGATAATAACTACCTGGATGAGTTGATAGCTTACAACAAGTTTTTAGCCAACCGTAATTCGCTGTTAAAGCAAATTGCCGATACCGGCAGGTACGATCCTGATCTATTAGCCGTGTTAGATGAGCAGTTAACCGTATCCGGTACGCGCATTTTTGAAAAGCGCAGAATTTTTATGGAGGCTTTTACGGGTATATTTAACCTGCATTACCAATTTATAAGCGAAGATGCCGAACAAGTAGAACTGATATACGAATCGCAACTATTGCAGGATAACCTTGCTGTGCTGTTAAACAAAAGTATGGAGCGCGATAGGGTGCTGGAACGTACCACCATGGGTATACATAAAGACGACCTGCAATTTAACATACATGGCATGCCCATGAAAAAGTTTGGTTCTCAAGGGCAGCAAAAGAGTTTTTTAATAGCGCTTAAACTGGCACAATACACCTTTCTTACACAAAAAAAAGGCTTTAAGCCTCTTTTGTTGTTAGATGATATATTTGATAAGCTGGATGATAACCGGGTTACCAAGCTGATGCAAATGGTAAGTAATAACGATTTTGGCCAGGTATTTATAACCGATACCAGTATGGCCAGGGTTAAAGGCGTGTTTGATAACTTAAAGGTTGATGTTAAACTTTTTAAAGTAAAGGAGGGCAGCATTGATACGTAAAACCAACGATAAATCGCTTAAAGACGCGATTGAGCAAATGCTTAATGTTTATAAAATTAAGCGCCGCTTTGATGAAACCGGCATTGTAAACCATTGGCCCGAATTGGTAGGTAAATCGGTAGCTAACCGCACCAAGGAGCTGTTTATACGCGATAAGAAATTATTTTTGCGGATAGAATCGTCTGTAATAAAAAATGAATTGGTTTTAATGCGCAGCCAGATCATCCAAAAAATAAACGACGAAGCCAAAACTGAACTGGTAGAAGAAATAGTGTTTTTGTAACAGCCTATTTATTGGCGATGTGGTTGTTGTTGATGCGGTTTAAACGCATACGCATAGGCACATTAGGAAAAATGTCATCCATAATTTGCGAGAAAGCCAATAATATTACCCCCGGGAAGATGAAGGCAAGTTGCGCTTCGGGGTGATTTCTGAATACGTCTAAAAATGAGGTAACAATAAGCACTATTACAAAGGAGTAGATTATGTACTTAAAAAGTAGTTTCATTGCCTTGAATTAGTGATTGTTATGTGCTGATTTATAGTAGCAAAGTAAATGTAAACAGATGCGTTGTATAAAGCAAGGAAAAGGGTAAAAATAATTATGGGTGTAACGTTTATGTTACACCCTATAACTATCAATTAAAATCTTTCGAATGCCGAAAAGAAAAAGTTGCCTTCTATAGCAGCATTTTCGTCAGAGTCTGATCCATGCACCGCGTTTGCATCAATTGATTTAGCAAACAGGTTACGGATAGTATCCGGCTCAGCCTTACTTGGGTCGGTAGCGCCAATTAACTTGCGGAAGTCTTCGATAGCGTTATCCTTCTCTAAAATAGCCGCAACAATAGGGCCTGATGACATAAAGCCAACAAGGTCTGCAAAAAAGCCGCGCTCGCGGTGCACTGCGTAAAATTCGCCTGCTTTTTCGGCGCTTAGCGCAGTGTATTTAAGCGCTACTATTTTAAAACCTTCTTTGGTTATTTTATCTAAAATCGCGCCAATATGCCCGTTTGCAACTGCATCGGGCTTTATCATAGTAAATGTTCTGTTGGTTTGCATTATAATATATGTGTAAAATCCTAAAATGTAATAGGCTTTATATTAAGGCCTAAAGAGCGGCAAAAATAGGGTTTTATAACTGAAACCTAAAGCTTTTGCAACAAATATGCTACACGGAATTAATTAATTTACTTAGCTTTGCAGCTCTTTAAAAATTGATGTTGGATTTAGCCTCGCTTACCGGACTTTTAGGTCAACCCCAAAAAATAGTTATAACAACCCATCATAAACCTGATGGCGATGCTATGGGTTCGTCATTAGGCTTGTATAATTACCTTATACAGCAAGGCCACCATGCCAAAGTAATTGCCCCTACAGATTATCCTGAGTTTTTAAACTGGATGCCCGGCAACGAAGAAGTAATTATCTATACCGAAAATACCGAACTATCGGCCCGGCTGATAGCTGAGGCAGCCATTGTTTTTTGCCTTGATTTTAACAGCCTTAGCCGCATAAACGAAATGGGCGAACTGGTAAGGGAAAGTAAGGCCTATAAAGTAATGATAGACCACCACCTGGAGCCCGAAGATTTTGACGACTACAGGCATTGGGATATTAACGCGTGTGCAGCCGCGCAATTAGTTTATGATTTTATTGTAAACCAATTACAACATAAAGAATTAATTAATGCCGATGTAGCCACCTGCTTGTATACCGGTATCATGACAGATTCTGCATCGTTCCGCTTACCAAAAACTACAGCCGCTGTTCATCGCATGGTTGCTGATTTGATAGATGCCGGAGCAGTTAACTGGCGTATACACGAGTTGATATACAGCAGCTCGTCTGAAAACCGCTTAAAGTTTTTGGGCCATTGCCTTGCAAACTGTTTAGAAGTTTTACCCGAATACAATACTGCCATAATAGCCGTTAATAAAGCGGACTTAGACAGATTTGATGTTAATACCGGCGATACCGAAGGCATTGTTAATTACGCCTTATCAATTGCAAGTGTGCGTTTAGCGGCATTTATAGTTGAGCGTTCAGATAAGGTTAAACTTTCTTTACGATCAAAAGGAGAATTTCCGGCGAATGATATTTGTAAAAAGTACTTTAGCGGCGGCGGGCACCGTAATGCTGCAGGCGGGGTATCAACCGAGCCGCTTGATAGCACAGTAAATAAATTTAAATCGATATTACCAGAATATAAAACACTATTAGTACAGTAAAAAAGAAGTAAACAAAAAAATGAGAAAAAACCTATTGATCATGGCAGTAGCAGCTTTAGGGCTTGCAAGCTGTAAAGGTGGATTTAAGCAGGCCGATGGCGGTTTGTTATACAATATTCGCGTAGACAAATCGGGGCCAAACATTAAGGTTGGCGATTTTATTAGCCTTAACCTAATATTAAAAACCGAAAGCGACTCTGTAATTGGCAGCACCTACGAGCTTGGCCGCCCTATACCGCAATTGGTACAAAAAGAACAGCGCAAAGGCGATATATCATCAGCAATGCTGCTTTTAAGTGAAGGCGACAGTGCTACAGTTAAATTAAACATTGATAGTATGTTTAAAAAAGGCGCGCCAAGGCCACCGGGCATTAAAGGTAAGTACTTGGTTTACGAAGTTAAGATCGAAAAAGTAATACCACGTGGTAACCTTAGCGATGTTGTTTTCCAGGGTCGTATAACCGAGCTGTTTAAACAACAGGCCGATGCGATAAAAAAACAAGAGCCTGCAAAAATTAAAAAGTTTGTTGATGATAATAAATTAAAAACCACTACTACCAAATCGGGCCTGCAATATGTAATCACTAAACCGGGTTCGGGGCCAAACGCGCAAGCAGGCGATACCGCTGTGGTAAACTATACAGGTAAATTGCTTAGCGGTAAGCTTTTTGATAGTAGCCTTAAAGAAGAAGCACTTAAAGCAAAACAACCTATTGACCCACGCCGTAAATTTGAGCCAATACGTGTTGCCGTTGGTGCAGGTAGGGTAATAAAGGGATGGGATGAAGGCCTGATGTTATTAAACAAAGGTGCAAAAGCTACTTTGGTTATTCCTTCAGATTTAGGTTGGGGCGAGCAAGGCGCACCGCCATTGATCACTCCATTCTCTCCGGTTACCTTCGAGGTAGAGATGGTTGATATTATAAAAGCCAACCCTAATGCACCAAAAACGGTAGCTCCGGTAGCACCGCAACAATAATTAAGATAAACTTTACAGCCTTCCGGAGTATACCCGGAAGGCTTTTTTTATGATGAAAAATACTATTTGTTCGATATTGATATTAAGCGCATGCATATTTAATGCTGCTGCACAGGATGCCGTAACTACTACCCCAAAAGGAGTTAAATGCCAGGTGGTAACACCTGGTGGTGGCGAAAAAATAAAGCAAAACGATGTAATTACGTTTAACGTAACACAGCGTACTGATAAAGATTCGGTGTTATTTAGTACTTATATGCAGGGCCGCCCTGTAAAGGTACAGGTGCACCCGTCAACTAATCCGGGCGATCTGATGGACGTATTCCCGTTGTTGGCTAATAATGACAGCGCCATAGTTAAAGTACCGGTCGATTCTGTTTTTAAAGGCCACGAAGCCGAGATGCCGCCATTTTTTAAAAAGGGTGGCTTTATAGATTTTACTTTGAAGATAGTTAAGGTACAATCGTTAACCGAAGCTATTGCCGAACGTAACGAGGCCCTGGCTAAGCTAAAGGCAAACGAAGGCATAGCCGCTGATGCTTATATAAAAAGCCACAACCTGGCACCAGTTACTACTGCATCAGGCTTAAAATATATAGTAAAAGTTGCCGGTACCAAGCCAAAGCCACAACCCGGCGATACCGTTTATGTGAATTATACGGGCCGTACTCTTGCAGGTAAGGTATTTGATACCAGTATTGAAGCTGATGCTAAAGCAGCGGGCGTATATAACCCGGATCGCCCTTACGAGCCTTTAACCTTTGCTGTTGGCACGCAGCGCGTTATCGCTGGTTGGGATGAGGGCTTAATGCTATTGAACGAAGGCTCAAAGGCTACTTTCATCGTTCCATCGGCACTGGCTTATGGCGAGCAGGGATCGGGCCCGGATATTGGCCCTAATGCAACACTTTTGTTCGACCTGGAGTTGGTAAAGGTAGTGCGGGTAAAACATGGTGCCGTACCGCCGGTAAGCAAAGCCCCGGTTAAAAAGGCACTGCCTAAAAAACGGACAACAATTAAAAAGAAAAATTAATCGTTATAAAAAGCCTTCTGCAAAGAAGGCTTTTTTATTTTTGTGCCATGGTATTAACCGATACACATACCCATTTATACTACGAAACGATAGCCGAAAAGCGTGACGAGCTGATGCAGCGCTGCCGCGATAATAAGGTAGACCGCTTGTTTTTGCCAAACGTGGATGCCGCATCGGTACCGCTGATGTTTGACCTGCTGAATGCCTACCCCGATAATTGTTACCCTATGCTGGGCTTGCACCCATGCTCGGTTAAAGACAATTGGGAACATGAACTGGCCGTTATACAGCCGGCATTGCATCAGCATACGATATATGCGATAGGCGAAATTGGTATAGACCTTTACTGGGATAAAACATTTTTAACAGAACAAATACAGGCTTTTAAATTGCAAATTAAATGGGCCAAGCAATTAAGGCTGCCTATTGTGATACATTGCCGCGATGCTTTCGACGAGGTTTACCAGGTACTAACAGAAGAAAAAGGGAGCGACCTTAGAGGGATATTCCACTGTTTTACGGGCACTTTAGAGCAAGCCCAAAAAGTAATAGCCCTTGGTTTTTACCTGGGGATAGGTGGCGTGGTTACCTATAAAAATGCCGGGTTAGACAAAATCTTACCGCAAATTGACTTAAAGCATATCGTTTTAGAAACTGATTCTCCGTACCTTACACCGGTTCCGTACAGGGGTAAACCAAACGAAAGCGCTTATTTAACATATGTTGCCCAAAAGGTGGCAGAACTGCACCAAACCGATATTGAAACCGTGGCAAACATCACCACTAAAAATTCGAAAGACGTATTTGGTGTATAATTAAATTGTATTTTTATAGCATAAACCTATTTTTCATGAGCCAAATACTGATCATCTATACCGGTGGAACTATAGGTATGATGACTGACCCTGTTAGTAAAGTACTTGTACCTATTAATTTTGAGCAGATAATGGATAATGTGCCGGAATTAGAGAAGCTTAACTGTAAAATTAAGGTTCACTCTTTCGAGCAGATCATCGATTCATCAAACATGAACCCTGCCATATGGAGCGAACTTGCAGGCTTAATACAAGCAAATTATGATAAGGTAGATGGCTTTGTTATACTGCACGGCTCAGATACCATGGCCTTTACAGCATCGGCCTTAAGTTTTATGCTGCAAAACTTAAATAAGCCGGTTATACTCACCGGGTCGCAGTTGCCTATTAGCGCGGTACGTACCGATGCCAAGGAAAACCTGATGACGGCCATTGAAATAGCCAAGGCAAAAAAGAACGATCACTCGCGCGTACCCGAGGTTTGTATATATTTCGATTACAAACTGTTTAGAGGTAATCGCGCGTTTAAATATAATTCATCAAAGTTCGAGGCATTCCGGTCGCCAAATTACCCTATCCTTGCCGAATCGGGTGTGCACCTGCGCTTTAGCGCAAACGATATAAGGCAACCCGGCGAAGGCCCACTAAAAGTGCATAACAGCATGGTAAGCGATGTTGCCGTTTTAAAGCTTTACCCCGGTATTAGCCCCAAAGTGGTTGAAACTATTTTAGGTGCCGATGTACGTGGCATAGTGATGGAAACCTTTGGTGCCGGCAACACTACTACCGACCAATGGTTTATTGATTTGCTTGACAAGGCCATACAAAGCGGTAAGGTAATACTGGATATATCGCAATGTAAGGTAGGCACGGTTGAGCTTGGCAGATACGAAACCAGCAAGCAGCTAAAAGATATTGGCGTAGCCACAGGTTACGACATGACCTACGAAGCCGCCGTTACCAAAATGATGTACCTGCTTGGCGAGATAGACGACCCGAAAGAAGTAAAACGCTGCCTTGAAACAGACCTGCGCGGCGAGCTTACCGAGTCGTAGGTTAAAACATTTTTTTGCGTACCATTTCCATAAATCCTTCTCTGAATTTATCGCTTACCGGTATTTGTTTAGCGCCTATATAAATATGGTTGTCCTGTACCTTATTGAGCAATTTAGTATTTACAATGTAGGAATTGTGTACCCTTACAAAGGGTGCGGGTAATTGCTCTTCAATATCTTTTAAACGGCGGTATATCAGTAATTCTTCCGTGCCGGTAACCAGGCGCACATATTCTTTTTCACCTTCAAAATAGAGTACTTCATCAAGCAATAGCTTCCTTAAGGTTTTGCCTGTTTTTACAAAAAAGTAATCATCGTCGGCCCTGGCTTCGGTTTGGTTGCCAACCACTTGTTTGCTAAAAGCTGCCTCTATTTTTTGAATAGCTGCCAAAAAACGTTTAAGTGTTATTGGCTTTAACAGGTAATCTATTGTATTAAAGGCATAACTATCCGCGGCGTGTTCGGCATAGGCGGTAGTAAATATAATTTTAGTTTCCTTGGGCAACAGGCCAGCCAGCTCCATGCCGGTAAGATGCGGCATGTTGATGTCTAAAAATATAAAATCGACCGGGTGTTTCTTCAAAAAGTCTATAGCTTCTAAAGCATTGTAACATTTGCCTAAAAGCTGCCATTGTGTAGTTTGGGCAATCAGTACCTCAAGCAGGTTTACCGCGTTAGGCTCATCATCAATAATAATGCACTTTAAGCTCATGCCAGTGGTATGTTTAACGAAGCTGTAAAAACCGTCCCATTATTTTCTATATCCATATCAAACGCTTTACCATACAATAATACCAATCGTTTGCGCAAGTTTTGAATGCCAAAACCGGTGGATGGTGCATTAACTTTTTGTGGGATGGTATTGCTGGTGGTAAACAGCAGGCGGTTATCTAACTGCGATAGTTTTATCTCTATTTTATTTTGGCTGCTGCTTTTATCAATTCCGTGTTTAAAAATATTCTCAACAAAGGTCATCAGCAACATGGGCGGCAGGCTCACTGTTGTATCGCAGGTATTGGTGAAGGTAATATCAATAGCATACCTGATGCGTATTTTTTCGAGTGCTATATAGTTTTCTAAAAACTGTACCTCGGTATTTATTGATACCTTTTGTTTAGGGCTCTCATCTACAAAATAGCGCATAATGTCCGATAGGCGCTCAATCAGCGCCGCGGTACGTGGGGCTTCCAGGTAGGCTTCGTAATAAATATTATTAAGGGTGTTAAACAAAAAATGCGGCTGTACCTGCGATTTTAACAGGTTAAGCTCGGCCTCATTCTTTTGCGCTAATATATCTTCCGATTGCTGCTTTAGTGTGAAGTAGGCAATGGCTATGCGAAACACAAAGCTGAGCAAGAATATCATTACCCCGCCTATTGTGATACTTATAAAAGCTTTAAGCGTCATTGCTTCGGGGTGTTTGGCAAAAAGTATGTTATATACCCCCATGGTTATAAAACCACGCAATGCACCTATTACAAGCAGGAATACAACTACCGAAACTATATACAATAGCAATTGCCCCTCTTGATAAAACCGGGGAAACAGAAACAAAATATTGCCATAAACAATGGCGGCATAAAAGCAGGTATATATTATTGCATAAACGGTTGCCTGCACAAAGCCATCCATGGTTATCAGCGATAGCATGAGGACTAAAAATACAAACACCCAAACCAGCCACTGTAGTTGTGCAATAGTGGGTTTACCCTTAAACAATAACATGCTTAAAAGTACAAAGCTTTTTTATTGTAGCCCATGCTTTTAAACAAAGGGGTGTATTTATTCAATCAATTGCCGTAAATGTTAAATAAAGGGGTGTATAGCTGTAAAAAGCTGATCGGTTAAATATACCAGCCCGATAGTTGAAATTATTTGACAGGTGTTTTGGCAACAGGCAGTTTTGTTGTAATAAACAAAGGCTTAACCAAATCCATAAAAAAAAGATCATGAAAATTTTATCAACAGCGGCTATTATATACACTACGCTTGCAACCTTGTTTTTATCAGCCCGGCCACAATCCGCATCGGCACAAACAGATACCATCAGGTTAGCAGATAAGCGCCTGAACACGGCTGCATTAAAACCCGGTACGCGCCAATATTTGGTTTACTTCCAAAACCCTAAAAAGCAAAAAAGCCTGAGTTTTATGCTTTGGCTGCGCAATACACAAATATCAAACCGCGACGGGCAAAAAGTGTTTATAACCACCCAGCACTGGTATGGTAACGATAGCACCAGCTACCGCGAGGCATATTCGGTAAACCGACTGAGCGATTTTGCACCCATATATCATTCAGAAACTATTGCTAATAAAAACAGGGCGTATAATTGGGCGGCCAATAAAATAACAGGCGCCGATAGCGCAGCCACCAATACCGTTAAAAACTTTGCGCTTGATTTTAAAGAGCCTACCCTAAACTGGAATTTGGACATAGAAACTTTTGAAATGCTGCCACTTGCAGCAGGTAAAACATTTGCTATTAATTTTTATGATACGGGCAGCATACCACCGGCCTATGTATTATACAAAGTAACAGGCAGCGAGATAGTAACCACCCTTGATAACCAAAAGATTGACTGCTGGAAACTGTTTAACGAAAGCGATTACCAGGGCAGGCACTTTACCGAAACTTTTTGGATAAGCAAGAAAGGCCATGAATTATTAAAAGAAGAAGATACTTTTAACGGTGGCTACCGTTACAAAATTAAGATGCCCGGCCTTACGCCTGATGTAGCAGAAAGATTTAAGGTGAAATAATGTTGCCGGTATTAACAAATCATAAATATTTTAATGTGGTGTAGGGGTAAGGCATATTAACATTGTATTAGGTGTATAAATAAAAAATATACACCAATGATAATAGCTTTAGTAACATGGTTGTTTAAGAAATATGCCATGCCGGCCATTAGCCGATATAAAAAAATGCCTGCTAAAGGCGCAGCAGCCATACTGTTAATGCTGTTGGCAACTACAAGTGCGTTTGCCCAGGAACAAACTACCAAATACAATGTTATGCGGGGTGGCAAGGTAATAGGCCATCTGGACCTTTACCAAAAGCGCAACGGCGATGATGTATACCTTAAAATGATATCGGAAGTAAAGGTTAAATTTATTTTTAGCGTTAAGGTAGATTGCAACGAGGAATCATTATTTCAGAATGGAAAACTGATTAACTCGCGGGTATTGCGTAAGGTGAACGATAAGCAAAAGGCCGACAGGCAAACACGTGCGGTAGGCGATGGCTACCAAACGCTTGCCGAAGGCAAAACCGGCGAACAGGTTACCCCAAAAGCTATAAACGCCAACCTGATGCTGCTATACACGCACGAGCCCGAAAACAACACGCAGGTATATTCCGACAATTTTCAGCAGTTTTTAAAGGTAAAGCAAACCGGTAACCACGTATACCGTATAGACCTGCCCGACGGTAATTATAACTACTACTCGTATACTAATGGTATTTGCAGCAAGGTTGATATTCATCACTCGTTATACACTATTCAAATTCAGCTGGCCTAATAAAGCAAAAGGTTATGAATTTGAGCGCTAAAGCCGTTATATTTAACGCATATTTTCACCAGTTAACAGTGGAATACAGCGATAGCACGGTTATAACTTTATTAAAGCAGGGCAGCGAGAAGGTATTTGAAAAGGTATTTAAAGACCATTTTAAAACCCTGCACAGCTATGCATACACTTTTTTAAAAGATGACGAGTTGGCCGAAGAGGTTGTACAAAATGTATTTTGCCGTATTTGGGAGAGGCGCGAACAACTAAAGACAGATGGCTCGATAAAAGCTTATTTATACAGATCGGTACATAACGAATGCCTTAACTACATCAAACATCAAAAGGTTAAGGCCGGTTTCCAGGTGTATTATGCTGCAGAGATGGAACAATCAGAAGATAATTCATCCAAAAAAGTAATGGCCAACGAGCTGGAGAAGCATATACAAAAAGCCATGAGCGAGTTGCCGCAGCAATGTCGCATCATTTTCCAGATGAGCCGCTTTGACCAATTAAAGTACCAGCAAATAGCCGATGAGATGGGCCTATCCATTAAAACCATCGAAAACCAAATGGGCAAAGCCTTAAAGTTGATGCGCTTAAAGCTGGCCGAATTTTTAACCCTATTATTTGTTTTATTTATTAGCAGATGAGTAAAAGCGATACCCATATGAACGATGATCTGCTGGTGAAATACCTGGTTGGCGAAGCTACGCCCGCCGAAAGCATGCAGGTGCAGGATTGGATAGCCGCTGCTGACGAAAACCGTGTACACTATCAGCAACTTAAAACCATTTGGGACCAAAGCCTGCAAATCGCTGCTACGCGTAATGTGGATGAAGATGCAGCATACGCGCGTTTACAAAGCCGTATAAAAAGTAGTCCACAAAACGGCGCTGTTGTTAGGCCTATGTTTACACCAAAGTGGGCATCAATAGCGGCATCTATTATAGTAATATGCACTATTGGCTACTTTGCCTTCAACTATTTTAACAGGGTTACCATAGTAACCCTGCAAAGCCAAAACGCGGTAGTTACACAAACCCTGCCCGATGGATCAGTAGTTACGCTTAACGCCATGTCTAAGCTGGCCTACCCAAAAAACTTTAAGGGCAGCACCCGCCAGGTGCGTTTATTAGGTGAGGCATTTTTTAAAGTCACTAAAGATAAAACGAAGCCATTTATAATAAGGGTAAACGATGTAACGGTTAAGGTGGTGGGTACGTTTTTCAATATAAAAAGCAGGGAGGGTAAAACCGAAGTGGTGGTGCAAACCGGTATTGTTAAGGTAAGCAAGGCGCAAAACAGCGTTACCTTAACCCCTGGCGAAAAAACAGAGGTAGTTAAAGGCAGCAGTAATTTATTAAAGCAAACCATAAGCGGCAACCTGTATAGCTATTATGTAAATAAGAAATTGGTGTGTAACCAAACACCGTTAGCAGACCTGGTAAAGGCGCTAAACCAGATATACGGAGCTGATATTGTGATAGCCAATCCTAAAATAGAGCAATTGCCTATTACCACTGTTTTTAAAGACCAAACCCTTGCGCAAACGCTTATGGTTGTTGAAGAAACATTTAATATTTCGGTTGAGCGCAAAAATGGCCGTATCATCCTTAAATAACACATTGCCTACATTAATGCATAAAATTAACCGCTGGCTGTTTGTTGGTTTGCTTGTTACACTGTTACCGGCGGTAAGCAACAGCCTGTTTGCACAGGGTACACTGGCCCGCAACATATCTATACATGTAAAAGGCCAGCGTTTAGGCACGGTGTTAAAAACCATGGAGGAGCGGGGTAACTTTTACTTTTCGTATAACAGCAATATTGTTAAAAGGGACAGCCTGGTTACCATTGATGCCGACAACTGGACGGTAAAAGAAGTGCTGGACCGTATGCTGAGCAACCGTTTCGAGTACAAACAAGCCAATAACTTTATTATCCTGCGTTATGCGCCCCTGCACCTGGATCTTACCACCCAAAAATCGGCTGCGGAGGGCAGCGAGTATGTAATAAATGGTTTTGTAAGCGACGAGCAGAGCGGCAAAAAACTGCCTAACGCAAGTGTGTACGAGCGTAACCTGTTACAATCGGCCTTAACGGACGAGAATGGTTATTTTGAACTGCGCGTAAAAAACGAAGGCGCGCAGGTACAGCTAACCATCAGTAAAGAATTATATAAGGATACCACCATTAACTTTTTAAGCGAAGTTAACGTAACTAAACAGGGCGGGCGCAGCGCTTTGTATTATGCCCTTAACGATGACCCTGAAGGAATAGAGACTACATCGATCGGACGTATGTTCCTCTCTACCGCACGGCAAATACAAGCTGTAAACCTGCGGGGGCTTATAGCTAATGCGCCGTTTCAGGCTTCGGCAATACCCAATGTAAGCACCCATGGCGAAATGAATGGCCAAATTGTAAACACCGTATCGCTTAATGCGGTTGGTGGCTACAATGCAGGTGTAGATGGCTTTGAACTGGGTATTATTTTTAATCTTGATAAAGGTGATGTGCGCAGCGTGCAGTTGGCCGGTGTGTTTAACGTGGTGGGCGGTTCGGTAGGTGGTTTTCAGTTGGGTGGGCTATACAATAATGTGCTGGGTAATGTAAACGGGGTGCAGCTGGCTATTTTGCATAACAGCGTTAAAAAGAATTTAAATGGCGCGCAGCTCAGTTTATACAACCACGTAAGGGGCAAAGCCGATGGCATACAAATAGCGCCCCTGGGTAACATTGTAAATAAAAATGTTGACGGTATACAAATAGCCGGACTCGCTAATATAGACCACGCCAAATTTGAGGGCGTGCAGATAGGGCTTTTTAATTACACCAAAAACCTGCGCGGTATGCAAATAGGCCTGGTAAATATTGCCGATACCTCGTCGGGCTTTAGCCTGGGGCTGATCAACTACGCGCGCAACGGATATTTTAAAATAAGCCTGCTGGCTAACGAAACGCTTAACGCTAACCTGGCCATCAAATCGGGCAGCCGGAATTTTTATACCATTTATACCGGTGGGGCAAGGCTAAACCCGGATAGCAAAATATATGGCTTTGGTATGGGCTTTGGTACTTTAACAGGCAAGGGCACAGTAGCCTTTAACCCCGAAATAAGCAGCCGATACCTGTATGAAGGCACCTGGCGATATGCTAACTTTTTAAACCGGCTAGATGCTAATATTAACGTAAGGCTGGCCAAGCGTATAACCCTATTGGCGGGCCCATCGGTAAACTTTTACTATACCGAGCAGGGCACTGCTATTAATAGTTACGCGCTGGCGCAAAACCTGCAACACAATTTTAGTGCAAGCACCCGGCAGTTTTGGTGGGTAGGCTGGAACGTAGGGTTAAATTTCTTTTAACTCAATCATCCACCTCAACATCGCCCAGTTTAATGATGTTGTGGTCTATCAGTATCTTTACCAGTTTATCCATCGAAAAATCAAGCGGCAGATCAAAGCAGGTGTAGGAGTCGTTGGTTTTAACACGGCAAAGCTCGCGGGTAAATTCAAACACCAGCCCGCTAAAAATGCCCGAAACAACGGCTACCGTATTGCTATCAATAAACCTGAAGCTATTACGCGTTTTGCTAAAAAAGCTGCATAAGCTTTTTATATGCCTGTATGTAATTATCGACCGTACCATTAGCTTTTCAAAATTACTTTTAACCGGCTTTTGATGATGTTATATTTAACAAAAGTGGGTAAAATACTGTTCAATAAAACCATTAATTTATTTATCATGCCGGGTATAATTTCTTTCTTACCCTTTAGCAAACCATCAATAGCTATTTTGGCCACATCTTCGGCCTCAAAAATAGTAGCGCGCGATATTCCCGTTAGCGTATTGTTCATTACCAAAAGTTCGGGCTTGGTATTTATGCCGCCTGGGCTAAGCAGGCTTATTTTTATATTACTGCCGGCAAGCTCCAGTTGCAGGCATTTGGTAAAGTAGCGTATAAAGCATTTGGTAGCGCCGTACACTTGCTTTTTGGGCACCACAAATAAACCGCCCAGGCTGCCAACATTTAGCAGGTAGGTGGTAACCGTTTCATCGGCCTGCTCTAAAAATAATCGTGTTAGCAAAACCGGGGTGAGCACATTCAGCTCTATTTGTTTTTTATAAAAGCCTATACCTTTTTGGTTAAACCAATCCCAATTGCCCAGCCCGGCATTGTTTATCAGCATGTGGGCCTTTAGGTTTTTTGCCTGCAGATGTGTAAATATGGCAGGGTAGCTATCCGTATCGGTAAGGTCCAACTCAAGCGCGTCAATCCTCACGGCAAAGTTTTTACGGATGTAGCTGGCCAGGTGGGGCAGGCCCGAGTGTGGCAGGGCCACCAGCACCAGGTTAATATTGCGTTTAGCCAGTTCAATAGCTAACGATTTGCCAAGGCCTTCGCTGGCGCCGGTTACAATGGCGGTTAATGCGGTCATGTTAGTTGGCTTTAATATAATTAACGGTTCGTTGTATGCCTTCGGTAAAGGGGGTAATGTTGTAGCCCAGTTGGTCGGCAGCTTTTTGGCTGCTATACTTCTGGTCGAATTTTAGGCGGTCGGCAAACTCGGGCAAAAAAACAGGTGCAAAGCCGGTGAGCTTGGTTTTTAACCACTCCACCCGGCTATAAAACGCGATCGCTTTTTGCGGCACCCTCAGCATATTGCGCTGCACACCCGATACCTTATTTAATGTGGCGAAGAAATGGTTAAAGCTGATATCCTCGCCGCCTAAAATGTAGCGGTTGCCGGTAATGCCTTTGTCCATAGCGGCTATGTGGCCCTGTACAACATCATCTAAAAAAGCATAATTGGCAACTTGTTCGCCATTGCCGGGGATGATGCGCCATTTACCCTTTAAGTAACCGTAAACCATTTTGCCAACCGTATTGCTATCGGTAACCGGCCCCTCGCCAAACACCCGCGATGGGTTTACCGTAACCACGTTCAGGCCCAGCTTTACAAATTGTTGTACTTCCAGCTCGGCCAGGTATTTGGTGCGCTCATAAGCTATCGGGAAGCCTACTATACGGGGCTCGTTCTCGGTTACAGGGTATTTAAGGGTAGGCCCCCAAACCCCACAGGTAGATGTGTAAACTATTTTATTTATACCTTTTATTGCGGCACTATCCAGCACATTGCGGGTACCGGTTACATTGGTCTCTAAAAAATCGTTTTCATTTGGGCACCACATTTTGGCCATAGCGGCGGTATGGTAAACCTGTGTACAGCCATCCATTGCCTTTAGCAGGCTGTAGTTGTCTAATATGTCGCCTTTAACCGGCTCAATGTTTTTATGCTTTACAAGGTATGGGTGGTTAATGTTGCGGCAAAGTGCCTTTACCTCATATCCTTTATCAGCAAGGGTTAAATTAAGTTGCCGGCCAATAAAGCCGGTTGCACCTGTTACTAATATTTTCATACCCGTAATACAACAGGTGGGGCGTTTACCCCTACGCGGGTATTAGCTATTTTCTTTGTATGCTTCGTTTTTTTTAAGCGACTATTTTAAATTTAGTGTTAAAGTAGTGTAGTAAAACCCGCCAATGGCTGGGCCGCCTAAAAACGAATTATAATATTTATTGGTTAGGTTGGTAGCGCCTAATTTAACATTGAGGCCGGTAGCTGTAAAATCGTAATTTACCTGTGCATCTAAGGTGCTGTAAGCCGCTACATTGCCGTTCACTAAAAACGATTGCCAGTAAAACCCATTCTGAAATTTGTAAGTGGCATTAAACCCAAAATTACCTATAACCTGGTTGCCGCCGAACGAGAAATTGGTGATCCATTGCGGTGTGTTAAAGCCGTCTTCTAAGGCATCCTCGTTAGCGGTGCGCTGTAGTTTAGCGTAGGATGCATTACCTGATAGGATGTATTTTTTTAGCAGTTTTAACGACAAGCCTAAACTGCCACCTATGTTGTAAACCGTACTTTGCGAATTGGTCCAGGCGCGATACCGCGCCTGTTTGGTTTTATCATTAAGGTAATAGGGTATCGAATCGGCATTTTGGGTGTTGGGTACGTTTATCTCTATCTGCCCTATAAAGTTATTGTACCTGTTATAATAAAAATCGGCATCAACGCTTAGCTGTCCATCAAAAAGTAATGATTTATACCCCGCCTCAAACGAATTGATATGCTCGGGCTGCAAATAAGTGTAGGTGTTTTTTTTAAGTAGTCCTTTTTCTTTTTCGATAGCCGCATTGGTGCTTAGGCCATTGTTAAAATCGTTTTTAACAGCCGCCTGAAAAGCATCGATAGAAGTACGTATGTACGAATTTTCGAAAACCCCGCTTGATACCACTTTTAAACCGCCAACACGTTTTACCCCGCCGCTATTCACGTTTGAAAACGCCTCAAATATACTGGGGAAACGATACCCGCTTTGGTACGATACCCTAAAATTCTGTTCGATAACTGGTGAGTAAACAGCGGTAAAGCGTGGGTTTAGTTTTAGGCTAAAGTAATCGTTACGGTCGGCACGCAGGGTAGCGGTAAGCTTTAATTCGTTGTTAAAAAGCGATTTGCCAACCTGTACAAAGCCGCCGGTTTTGCTGTAGTTAATATTGTCGTACTCGTGCCCTTTTATGTAGTTAATAAAGTAATTACCATCGGGTTTAATAATGTAGGTGCGGTGGTCAAACCCGGCCAGCAGGTCAACGCCTGTACTGGCTTTAAACCCGGGCGATATGGCATTTGCAATATCTACCTGCCCCTCGGCATGTAAAAGGTTATCCTTTACCCGCAGGGCCGCGCCCACATCCCAGTTATTTATATCGGCCAGTTTGTTTAATACCGCTTTAAAAGCAGCGCTGCCGGGTTGGTAACGCCCTGCATCGGCAGCGGTGCGTGCCTGGTTTAAGGCTTGCTGTACGGTAGCCCCCGCAGTGCTTGCGCTATTAAAAGCATTGGTAAAATCGGCATACCAGTTGGCATCGCTTTTAAAATTACGGTCGATGTTTTCGCCGGCCGAGCGCAGGTTGTACGATTTGCCGGTGTTTTCGCTGGTTAAATAGGCCCGTACCTGGTAAATATTGTTTTTAAGCTCCAGCGCATGCTGCTGTAAAACGTAATTATCAAGCCTGAAACGGTTGGCGCGTTGGTAAATATTATCAAGCCCCGCATAACGGTAGGTGTAGGTTAATGTGGTTAGCGGGCTAAATTTATAGGCCAGGCCCGCATCGGCTTTAAAGTTATGCAGGTCATACGGGGTTACATACTTTTCGGCGTAGCCGGTACGTGCAACCGAGTATTGTTTGCCGCCCAGTATAATGTTTTTCCGGTCGGATGATTCGTTACCATAACCGTTAACCGGGTCGTAGCCGGGGTTGCTTGCGCCGCCTGGTATGCCTACGGCAAGGTTTGCTGCCGCGTTTAGGTCTTTGGTGTTATCGGCTATCCAATCGTAGCCCCTGGTATAAGTGCCGTTTATTTTAAAAGCGAATTTTGGCGATAATACCCGGGCCAGCCTAAAGCTGGTTTCTGAGAATAGCTTGGCGGATGTTTCGCTATCGCCTAAATGGTTTACCCCTGTTTTTTGCTGAAAACTGATGCCCTGGCTCATAAAAGGGTCTTTGGTGATAAAGTTAGCCAGCCCGTTTATAGCGTTTAACCCATACAGGGCCGATGCTGTACCGGGAATGATCTCTACACTTTCGATATCCAGGTCGCTTGGGCCTAAAGCATTGCCAATTGGTGCGCCAATATGCGGTGCCTGGTTATCAATGCCATCAACTAATTGCGTGAAGCGCACATTGGTGGTATTGGCAAAGCCCCGTGTATTAATAATGCGGAAACCTAAGCTTGGGGTAATTAACTGCACGCCCTTTACGTTTTCAAGCGCATCAAAAAACGAGGGGGAGGCTGATAGTTTAAACGCAGGGACGTTTACTTTTTCGATACTCACCGGCGACCGCAAAATACTTTCGCTAATGCGCGATGCTGACACCACAACCTCGCTAAGCGAACGGGTTTTGATGCTGTCCTTTTTTACAAGGGTGTCTTTGTGCACAGGCTTGTTGCTTTGGGCAAAAATGCTGCCGGCTATAAAAACAAAGAGGAGTAGCAGGATAAATTTTTTGATCATACAACAGTGGTAAGGTTATCGATATGCTTATAAATATATAACGATAATTTTAAATTATTACTAATCGGCCTTTATTATTGTAGTCGGCAAAAAGCAGTCGATAAAAAATACCGAGACGAATACTTGTTTTACTGGAATAATATTTTATATTAGTAAGTGAGTGGGTAGCGAAAAAAAGCGAAAAATTTGCGCTATGCGAACAAAAAAAGAGAATAATTTATAGCGGGAAGTGGAAGGTTTATAGCTAATATCTGGACAAGAGACGGTTTTTGCCAAAAAGGTTAGATCATCAATATTTAAAGACTGATAGCTGACTGGTTTTCTGCCAAAAACTCCCTGAACTTTTTATTGATGGCATGAAACTGGGCGACAACCTGGAGGCCCTTCTCAGTTACCTGTGCCGAGCCACCGCCTTTGCCACCCCTGTTCAAAATCAGTACCGGCGAACTGAATTGTAGGTTCATTTGGTTAACCATATCCCAGGCCTGCCTGTACGACATTTTCATCTGAACAGCCGCCTGCCTTAACGACCCCGACTGTTGTATACGCTCTAATAATTCTACACGGCCCTTACCCAACAGCTTGCCATTTGCGGTCTCTAACCATATGCGGCCGTTTAATGCGAATGAATTATCCATTTATAAACATTTATAGCGTAAATATACTTTAATGTTTAAATCTGTTTACATACTTACATTGTTATCGTATATAAGGTACACCCAATTAAAAACATGGATATAACCGCAGTAACGCTTGTTTTTCCGCATCAGTTGTATAAAAATCACCCGGCTATCAAACAAGGCAGGGAGGTTTACCTGGTAGAAGAAGAACTGTTTTTTAACCAATACGCTTTCAACAAAAAGAAGCTGATACTGCACCGGGCATCCATGAAAAGCTATGCCGCGCAATTAGTAGCTGATAACGTGGTTGTTAAGTATATTGAGGCTACTACACCCTTATGTGACGTGCGCCAATTGATACCTTATTTAGCCCAACTGGGTGTAAAAACCATCCACTATACCCACGTCGCCGATGATTGGCTGGAGCGCAGAATAGTAACAAAAAGCGCAGAAAATAACATTGCATTGGCTAAGTATAACAGCCCCAATTTTTTAAACAGCGCCGACGAGGTTGCCCCATATTTTGATGGCCGTAAAACATACTTTCAAACCGACTTTTACATCGCCCAGCGTAAACAGCGTAATATACTATTAGAAGCAAATGGGCAACCAATAGGTGGAAAATGGACCTATGACAGCGAAAACCGCTTACGTTTTCCCAAAAATGAAGTAGTGCCACTGCTGGAAGTCCCTCCAAAAAATGAATATGTAGTGGAGGCAGAGGCCTGGGTAGAAAAGCATTATATGGGTAATTATGGCACTACAAGTTCGCCTTTTGGCAATTTGGGGGGCTTTTACCCCGTTAATTTTACAGAGGCCGAAAAATGGCTGGATGACTTTTTGGAACAGCGGTTTCAAAGCTTCGGTATATATGAAGATGCAATGGTGACCGGACAAAGCTTTCTATACCATTCGGTACTTACACCTATGCTAAACATTGGTCTGCTTAGCCCTAAGCAAATAATTGATAAAGCGATTGATTTTGCTGCCGACAGGGATATACCGCTAAATTCATTAGAAGGATTTGTGAGGCAGGTTATGGGCTGGCGCGAGTTTATTCATATAGTATATGAACGCGAGGGAGTTAAACAGCGCACTAAAAACTATTGGGGCTTTAGCCGCAAGATACCGTACCTGTTTTGGGAGGGAAAAACAGGTATAACCCCGGTTGATGAGGTGATCAAAAAGGTATTGCAAACCGGTTATTCGCACCATATTGAGCGATTAATGGTGATGGGGAATTTTATGCTGCTTTGCGAATTTGACCCGCACCACGTTTACCGCTGGTTTATGGAAATGTATATTGATGCTTACGATTGGGTGATGGTACCCAATACCTACGGCATGACGCAATTTGCCGATGGCGGTTTGATGATGACCAAGCCTTACATAAGCAGTAGCAACTATTTAATGAAAATGGGCAATTGGGCAAAAGGTCCTTGGCAGGATACCTGGGATGGCCTTTTTTGGCGATTTATGCATGTACACCGTAACTTTTTTTTACAAAACCCACGATTGGGTATGCTGATAAAAACATTTGATAAAATGCCCGCTGAAAAACGGAATAAGCATTTGGCTAACGCCGAAAGGTTTTTGATGAGCATGGACGATGCAAATAAATAACGCCGACCAAATGTAGATTTAACTGTTTTATAGGGTTTTAATAAGTATTATTGTGTACCTAAACCCAAATACATGAAATTTTATATCGAAATCTGGAAAGCAAAACAAGCATGGCTTGACCTGAGTATTGAGCAGCGTGGCGCATATATGGCTCAGCTTGGGCCATCAATACAACAACTGGCCGAGCAGGGCGTAGAAATCATTACCTGGGCAGATAACGATGCCGATACCTTTAAGCGCGTTGATTACGATTTCTTCGCGATATGGAAATTTCCGACTGATGGGCTGGCAAAGGCCTTTGAAGACCTCGTAAACGGTGCCGGATGGTACAACTACTTCGACCAATTGAACATTAAAGGCAATGCAGGTGGCCCCGAAGAAATAATTGGTAAGATGATAAACCTGTAATAAGAATAAAAATATTAATAATAAGCTTTCAAAAAGTTTTGAAAGTTTGAAAAGATATTTACATTTGTACATGGAATTAGCGGAAGCAAAATTAAAGTTTATTGAAGCATGGGGTAGGCTTGGGTCTGAATGGGGCATAAACCGTACCATGGCCCAGGTTCATGCACTGCTATTGGTTAGCCCGCAAGAACTTACCACCGAAGAGATAATGGAGCAATTAAGCATATCAAGGGGGAACGCTAATATGACGCTCCGCGACTTGATAAGCTGGGGGCTTGTACAAAAACAGCATAAGGCAGGCGAGCGTAAAGAATACTTTTTTGCAGATAAAGATACCTGGAACATAGCTCGCCAGGTTGCTAAAGAACGCCGTAAACGTGAACTTGACCCGGTTTTAAAAATATTAGACGAGTTGGCACAGGTAAAAGGTGATAGTAAAGACCCTGCTTATAAAACATTTAATAAGTCGGTTACTGATATTAATAAATTGGCAAAAAATGTAGATCGTACTTTAGAAACCATGCTTAAAGCCGAAGAGAACTGGTTTTGGGGCTCTATTTTTAAAATCTTCAAGTAAGATTTTTTTTACTTATTATTTTCATAAATTATTGAAAATTCAAAAAAATAAAATAATGGCAACTTTAAACAATCACCTTATATTATTTGATGCCGAATGCCCGATGTGCAAGTTGTATACCAGTGCTTTTGTACATACCGGCCTTTTAAACAAAGATGGCCGCGCACCTTACCAGCAACTGACCCCTGATGCCTGCCCTATGGTAGACCGGCAACGAGCAGTTAATGAAATTGCATTAATAAACCAGGAAACAGGCGAGGTGAGCTATGGTATTAACAGTTTATTTAAGGTAATTGGCGCGGCAATGCCTTGGTTTAAGCCGTTGTTTGAGTTTGCACCATTTGTATGGTTTATGACAAAGGTATATGCCTTTATATCATACAATCGCCGGGTTATTATCCCAACAGCAACCGATACGTACCAATATCAGCCCGAATTTAAGTTAAAGTACCGCCTGGCCTACTTAATATTTACCTGGGCGATAACCTCTGTAGTGCTTACCAGATACGCTGTATTGCTTGGTGGCATTATGCCGGTAGGCAATTTGTACAGGGAGTTTTTAATATGTGGTGGCCAGGTATTTTTTCAGGGTGGCATCATCAGTATGTTTAACAAATCCAAGCGCTGGGAATATGTTGGCAATATGATGACCATATCTTTTGCCGGCGCGTTACTACTGTTGCCGGTAGTTTTATTGGCGGGTGTAATAGGGCAGTATCCGGTAGTTTATGCCAGCTATTTTATGCTGGTAGCTGGGCTAATGTTTTTAGAACATATACGCCGTAGCAAATTATTGCACATTGGCTGGGCATTAACCATTAGCTGGGCAAGCTACCGTGTAATTATACTATTGGCTATAATTTATATATAACATGAAAACGTATAAAAAAATAATTCTGGCAGGTGGTAATGGGTATTTAGGTACCGTACTTGCCGCTTATTATAAAGACAAAGCCGAGGATATTATCATACTTAGCCGTAAACCTAAAAATGCCGAAGGTAATATACATACGCTACTTTGGGATGGCCAAAAAGAAGGCCAGTGGGTAAAAGAATTAGAAGGGGCCGATTTATTGATAAACCTTTGCGGTAAAAATGTGAATTGCCGCTACACATCAAAAAACCGCGAAGAAATAGTTGGCTCAAGGGTACAACCCACAGTATTATTGGGGCGAGTGATTGATGGCTTAATTGAGCCGCCTGCCTTATGGATAAACGTGACCTCTGCAACCATTTATCGCCACGCCGAAGACTGCCCGCAGGATGAAGATAATGGAGAAATAGGCTATGGGTTTTCTATAGACGTGTGTAAACAATGGGAAAAAGTATTTTTTGACATAGACACGCCGCACACACGCAAAGTAGCGCTGCGTATGGGTATTGTTTTGGGCGGTAGGGACGGTGCTTTCCCGCGGTTGCTTAATCTGGTAAAGTTGGGTATGGGCGGCAAACAAGGTAACGGCAACCAATATGTATCATGGGTGCACGAGCAGGATGCCGCCCGTTGCACCGAGTGGATATTACAGCATCCGCCCATTAAAGGAGTGGTTAATTGCACAGCGCCAAACGCTATTAAAAACAAGGATTTTATGAGCACGCTTCGCGAGGCATATGGTATTCCTTTCGGTTTATCCGCACCAGCATGGATGCTTGAAATTGGCGCATTTTTTATAGGTACCGAAACCGAATTGATATTAAAAAGCCGTTGGGTTGCCCCAAAAAGAATGCTTGATAGTGGCTATCAGTTTTTATTTAAGGATGCCGGATATGCCATACGGGATATATTAAGCACCAAAATATAATAACCAACTATGAAACCTACCGAAGCACAATTGAAAGGAAAAATAAAAAGATGGATCATTTTTTTGATAATAGGCCTGGTATTAAGCGGTGTAACTGCTTTTCCGATAGAGAGTGAACTAACTATCGCTGTAAATCATCTATCTATATTTTCGCCGGTGATGCAGCATTGGTTAAGTGTTATTTATCATGCCGTAAAAACCACTAATACCCAATATCCATACTTAAGTTATGGCACCGATTGGCTGGCTTTTGCACATATTATAATAGCTATGGTGTTTATAGGCCCCCTGCGCGACCCTGTCAGAAATATATGGGTACTACAATTTGGCATGATCGCTTGTGTACTAATCTTCCCGCTGGCCATTATAGCGGGGCCAATCAGGCATATCCCTTGGTTTTGGCAACTGGTAGATTGTTCTTTCGGAGTTATAGGTATTATTCCCTTAAATATAGTCTACTGTTGCACCAAAAAATTAGAATTTATTCAAACAAATAACCACCTTTAATAACCTTATCATGAATAAACTATTTACATCTGAAAACAAAGGGTTTATAATACCAAACATATTTTGTTTAGTAATAATAGGGATTACTAAGTACTTATTTTCCATTCCGTATGGAAAAGACAATGGGGGCATTCTTATTTTTTCTGAATTTATTATAGTCCCATTTTTATTAGGACTTCTTAGCGCTTGGTTTTGGAAAGACATCTCTTTGACTCGAAGAAACCTTATTTCATATTCATTTGTAAATAGTATTGTAGCTATGGCTTTGAGCATGATTTTTTTAGGAGAAGGTGTTATTTGCCTTCTAATAGTTAGCCCTTTACTAATTGTTTTTGTTATATCAGGCACTTTTGCCGGTAGGGCTATTTTTAAAAAGAACAATCAAACACTCAACGTAAGCATATTTGCTATGCTGGCGGTAATATTTGTATGGGACACCCTGTCTACCCACAACTATACTAACATGGTTGCCGACACCGTGGTAATAAAAGCCCCACCTGCCAAAGTTTGGCAAAATGTAGTGGCCTACAAGCGTAATGGGAATAAGAATAAGTATTGGCTGTTTAAAATAGGGATGCCCAGCCCGATAGAATCAACCGCAGGGGGTTACTATGTGGGTGCCAGCCGCAAATGTATATTTAGTAATGGTTATGTGTTCGATGAAAAGATAGTAACCTACGAAGAGAATAAAAACTTGACCTTTGATATTACCAACCAACCGCGCGACCCGGAGATAATGGGGCATATTGATATTCAACGTGGCCAATTTTTATTAAAAGATAACGGCGATGGTACTACCATGCTAACCGGCAATAGTTGGTATAAGTTATATGTGTTCCCGGTTTGGTATTATGATATTTGGGCCGAAAGCATTACTCGTAATGTACACCTGCGGGTGATGGAACATATAAAAGAATTGAGTGAAGCAAAATAAATGTTTGGATTTGTTGTAAAGCATCTTGGGTTTTTTAAATATATACCAGGCCTTGCGTTAGTATTTGATGCCTGGCTGGCATGTTGGAGCGCTATATCCCATCCCCAATTATTAGATTGGATAGATGAAATAGAAGCTGAAGTTTTAAGATGGCCAAATACTACAGCAACAACTCACAAATACGGCGGCCTGCAACTAAATTATGGGAAAACCGAGCTTGGGCATATACACAGCAATGGATTGCTGGATATGCTGCTAAGCCGCAAAACCAAGCGCGAGTTGATGTTGAGATATGATAGGGTTCACGATCATCATTCTTTCAAAAAAACAGGATGGATTAGCTTTTACATGACCTGGCCAGAGGATAAAATACTGGTAATTGAATTTTTGAGATTGGCTCACCAACAAAAAGCCAATAGGACATAATAAAGAAGCCTGTACATTAATCATGTACAGGCTTCTTTTAATATAAGTTGTTATTAGTTACGTGGTATGGCTGTACCTTTTATTTGATACTCTTTTGGCGGTGTTGCGCCTAAAAGGTTCTTTACAAAATAATCCCATCTGCGGCGCATCATATAAGGCGAGTACTGGCCGTAGCCATGTGCGCTGTTAGGAAATATCACCAGGTCGTAATCCTTATTGGCTTTTTCAAGGGCTTCAACAACAAGCAGGGTGTTGTATGGCGGTACGTTATTGTCAAGCATACCATGGGCAAGCATTAGTTTGCCTTTAAGGTTTTTAGCATAGGTTTGGTTAGCATGGGCTTCATAGTCGGAATTTTCTGCTAAACCGTCGTAGCGTTCGCCCCAATCATCCTCGTAATTGCGGTTATCATGGTTGCCAGATTCGGATATCCCCACTTTAAAGAAGTCAGGATAACGGAACATTGCCGCAGCGGTTGCAAAGCCACCGCCCGAGTGGCCCCATATACCCACACGGGTGGTATCGATAGGGTATTTTTGCGCTAACTGCCTAATGGCCGTCACCTGATCGGGCAGCGTGTTTTCAGACATGTTACCATAGCTCATATCATGGAAACTTTTTGAGCGGCTTGGGTTGCTTGTACCCTCTATCAATACTACAATAAAGCCCAGTTCGGCTAATGCCTGATTGTCACCGCGCGATGCAGTGAAGTTAAAGCTACCTACACTTCCGCCCTGCGGGCCGGGATATATGTAATCAATAACCGGGTATTTTACATTGGGGTCCATTTTTGTTGGTGTAAATACCAGGCCATAAATATCGGTAGTACCATCATGCGCTTTTACCGATACTTCGGCGGGAGCTTTCCAGCCGGTAGCAGCCAATCGCGATACATCGGTTTTCTCCAGGTTGGTTATCAGCTTGCCACTCATATCACGTAAAACGGTAACTGGGGGCATATCTGTTTTTGAATAAGTGTCAACAAAATAATTCTGCGATGGCGATAAGCTAACCTGGTGCGATCCGGATTCGGGCGTGAGCAGGGTTAAACCTTTGCCATTAAAGCCAATTTTGTAAAAGTAAGAATGATAAGGATTGCCCGGCTCGCGGCCATCGGCTAAAAAGTATAGTTCGCGTTTTTTCTCATCAACTTTCACTAAGCGGGTTACTACCCAGTCGCCTTTGGTGATTTGATTTTTTAATTTACCGGTGATAGCATCATATAAATACATATGGCCCCAGTTGTCGCGCTCAGAGTACCATAATATTTCTTTTGAGGCGGGTAAATATCGCCAGTTAATAGCATCACGACCCGATTCGAATTGAGTTTTTACAGTTTCTTCAAATACCTCACGTACAGAACCTGTAGTAGCATTAGCTATACGGAATTTCTCGTTCTTGTGATCGCGTGAGGTTGATAGGAAGGCTAATTCGCTGCCATCTTTGTTCCAGTCGTTATCATCAAAAGTGCCGCTGCTGGCAATATCATCGCTTAATGTAGCGCGGTGTTGGTCTGCAGGTATTTGCAGGCGCACAACTTTAGGATTTTCCACATCTATAATAACCCTTTCTATCATGGTTACATTTTTATCGCCGGGTAAAGGGTATTTCCAGGCTTTAAGGGTTGGTTTGCCTACGTTGGTAGTAACCAGGTACATATCGCTGCTTTTGCGCTGGTCTTGCTGAAAAGTTGATATCTTTTTTGAATCGGGCGACCATCTTAAAATAGGGCCATCGCTTGATGTCCAGCCGGCGTTATCTGTTGCATAGCCATAGTCTTTAACCCCGTCAGTAGTTAGCTGGGTTTGTTTGCCTGTTGCTACATCGCGTACCCAAAGGTTATAATTTTTTATAAAGGCTGCTTTACTACCATCGGGCGAAAGCACTTCAAGGCCGCCACCACGGCGCCTACCCTGCATACCACCTTTTACTGCTGCAGATTTTGTGGTATCAGCAATAACTTGGCCCGATGTGGCATCATATTTCCATTGCTTTCCATCCGCTGTAAAAACTATTGATTTGCCATCGGTCGAAAAGTTGCTTATGGTTAAGGGTAATTTATTAGCATCGTACTTAGTGCCGCTGGCCGTTGAAAGTGCCGCAGCCAGTTTAGCATGATCAAATGCCAATGAGCGTGTTTTTTTGGCGGGATCTACCAAAATAAATTCGGTTCCTTGCGCGGTTTTTACGCTATACCAAAATTTATCGCCGGGCAACCAGTTGGGGTAAACGCCGGCCCTGTCGATATACGGCGAAGTACTGTACGACATGAAGCTTTCGGCTCGCTCATAATCTTTGGCTGTTAGCGTTTTTGCCTGCTGAGCCTGGGCGGTAAGCGCAATGGTAAAAGCGCCTAAGATGAGTAAATATTTATTCATGATGAGATCAGTGTTTTAAAACACTAATCTAAAATAAAATAACTGTTTTTAAGGGCCGCACCTGCTTGGTATAACGATTGTTACAGAATAGACGTGCTGTATGCACTTAAAAGGCTGCATCTATCTTACCGTATGTTTTTGCGTATGCGGCTTAATGATGTAGGTGTAACACCAATAAACGATGCCAGGTATTTTTGCGGTATTTTTTGCAGATAAGGGGGCTTGCTTAACAGGTCGAGATAGCGCTGCTCTGCCGAATCGCGTTGCAGTGCGGTAAAACGGTCTATCAAATTTAATACCGCATCTTCCCAAAAACGGCGCATCATCTCCTGCATTTTGGGGTGGGTTTCATATAGTTTTAATAGTTCGGTTTTGGGTAAGTACAGTATTTCGCTGTCTTCAATGGCTTGCAGGTAGTACTTGGATGGTTGCTGGCTTATAAAGCTATAGATATCAATAGCCGAGGAATTGTTAAACGCGAACCATACCGATATTTCGATGTCATCATCAAGGTAGTATAGCCTCAGGCATCCGCTTTGTACAAAAACCAGGTCGTTACATATTTCACCCTCATGTAACAGGTATTCGTTCTTGCTTAATTTCCGCGACCGAAAACGGCCTACTATATCGCTCAGCTCAACTTCATCAAGGCTAACATAGTTGTTAATAAAGCTTTTTAGTTCGGCGGTCATTCAAATGTATTTGCTGCTAATTTCAATAAAAAAAGCATCATTTTATCAATTATTAGCGATGTGTTTATTTAACAGGCAAAACAAACCAAAATTCCGACCCTTTGCCTTCCTCGCTTTCAACGGCCAGCTTACCACTATGTTTTTTAATGATCTCTTTTGAAATATACAGCCCTAAACCCAGGCCCTCAAATGTGTTTTTTGATATGGCCTCCACCCGGTAAAAGCGGTCGAATATATTTTTTTGTTTATCCTTTGGTATACCAATTCCATGATCTTTCACGGTTACTTTTACCATCGCTGATTCAATATGAAGTGCTATTTCTACAACATTTTTACCCGGCGAGTATTTTATGGCGTTATTAATCAAATTGTTAATCACCTGGCAAATACGGTCTTTATCGCCATATATATCCGTTGGTATTTGTGACTCGTAAATAATTTTGTGTGTGGTTTTTGATGCCTGTGCTGCTGCTATTACATCTTCAATACATTCATTTATATCAAACCATTCAAAATGATATTGCAACTCGCCAGCTTTTATGCGGGTAATATCCAGCATGTCGTTTATCAGGTTTAGCAGCCTGTTTAACTGCGCTTCCATACGCGTAATTAGGCCGATATCCTTGTCGCGGCCTTCCTTTTGATGGCTGCGCTGTAATAATTGTAAAAATCCTTTTAATGCGGTTATAGGTGTTTTTAATTCGTGCGATGCCATCCCCACAAAGTCTTCCTGCTGCCTGGCCCTTGTAATACGCTCAGTAACATTTCGGTAATGAAAAACCACTGCTTTAATATAACTGTCTTTTAAAAGGTTTATGGCTGTACCTTCAATCCATATCCATTCGTTATTTTTAGTTTTTAGCTGATGTAAAAAATCCGTTATCTGCCCGTAATCGTTACAAAGCTTTAAAAATTCATAATCAAAAGCTTTGTATTCGTCGGGGTGTATCAGGCTGTATAAGGTGCGGCCCATTAAATCTTGTTCAGTGTATCCCAGCAACTCTTTTACCGAGGGTGATATATACTTTACACCGCCATCAATATCAGTCATTAAAAACCCTTCAGAGCTTTTTTCGATGATGCCCCTAAACCTTTGTTCGCTTTGCGATAAATTAGTGTGCATACGCTCTATGGCACGCAGTAAGCCGGCAAACAATAGGGCTATTATAAGAAACAAAAATATGCCGACAATAAATATAGGAGGCTCCATAATGTGCTTTGGCAACAGGAATAAAAATGCGCACGAGGAGCTACACAATGCGCCTACTAATGCTGAGCGGCTGCCACCATATGCCGCGCTTAAAAACAGCATACCAAAGTATATCATAAATGGCGCGCGTTGCCCAATAACAGATAGTGGATTAAGATTGAGCCAGGTTGCTAATAATGATGCGGTTAGTGGCAGTAGCACTTTTAACCAATCGGGGCGATTAGCTGACCTTGCAACATCCCATACTTTTATCGACGAAATATTTTTGATCATTTAAAATCAGCATAAATGTACAACAGCAATATAAAAATGTAGCGGAAAGGCCTTTATAAGGCGATATATGTTGTTTAAAATTACTACTTATTTATCATTTATTTATCATATACAGCCGGCTATGTATTCCGTTTTAAATAATATGTATAAATTCAATGTTTTCATTTTAAGCCATTTATGAAATTAGTTAACATAAAGATAACATTGAATTGATTTAATATTAATGTAGCTTTGAAAGTAATTTATACTATATATGAAAAAAGATAAACGATCCCTACTTAAATCGGCCAAAAAAGCAATTAAGAATGATATAAAGCTTGGCCTTATTGCCGAACTAAAAAAATTAACAGCTACGCATGTATCAAAAAAGCTGGATAAGAAAATAGAAAAAGGTGCCGAGCAGTTGGCAAAGAAGATTGCCAAAGAAATTAAACTCGACAAATTGGCTATAGCCGAATCGACCGATGCTAAGCCGGCTAAAGTTGCCGAATTAAAAACAGCCGCACCTGCGGTTAAAAAGGCAGCTACTGCAAAACCGGTTAAAGATGCACCGGTACCATCTGCAAGCTAATTAAGCTTTTGTGATATAAAAAACCCCGTTGCCTTAAGGCAAACGGGGTTTTAATTTTTATAGGAATATTATATTTCTTTAATATTCAACTTTTTTACGCCATAAACTCCGGCTAATACTACAAAGCCTACTACCCATTGGTCTAAAGGAGTTTCCAGATCCGGGTCTTCGCAGTTGGGGTCAATAAATGGGTCGCACTGTGCATACAGCTTTAATGATGAGCATGTAACGAGTAAAAAGATGCAAACCGTCCAAAATATCCTTAGCTTTTTTCTTTTAGTCATAATGGTTAGTTTTTTATGAATTTTACGCGTCCTACAAATGTGTTGGTTGCTGCATCAGTTATCTCTACCAAATAAACCCCTTGCGTTAACGATGCTACATTTTGGCTTATAACATTAGCCCTTGCTTTTAACGAGGCCTTTATTACTTTAAAACCAAGGCTATTATATATAGCAACCGAATATGAGCCATTACCCAAAGGGTTATAGCTTATATTTATCTCGTTTACAGTAGGGTTGGGGTATGCAGTTATATTAACCACCTGGGGTGTTGCAGCGGTATTATTATACGTTAATGTTTTAGAATAAGTATAGGTACCATTTTGGTTATATTGTTTTAAACGGTAATAGTTAGCTCCTTTTAGCGGTGCCGTATCTATAAAGCTATATTTAGTTAAAGCAGTATCCTTAAGGCTTTTAACTGTGCCTATAATGCTAAATTTAGTTGTTGTTGCGCCACGTTCAATCTCAAACCTATCATTAGCTTTCTCGTGTTTGGCTTGCCATGCAAGGCTAACGCCAAGGCTTGTTTTTTGCAATGAAAAGCTAACCAGCTGAAAAGGTAACACCACCTCGGCTTTGGTAAGGCTAAGTACAAATCGCTCGGTGCCGTAGGTTGCAGCTATGGTTTTATCAATAGTAAAGGCATAGCTTGTATTTTTTGCAACGGTAACCGTTTTATTAAGGTAATTATCTTTTAGCGTTAGCTTGTAGCCGGTAGTTGCGGTTATATCTGTAAATACCAATTTTACCGCGCTTGTAACTGTAGCGTTAACTGATAGTTTTAACTGGCTTACCAGGCTTATATCTGGCATAAAGTTAACCGCAAGGGTTTTAGCATCGCTTGATAGCGAACCCAGGCTAACTGTATTTCCTGCGAAATAAACGGCATCATCTGCCGATGTTGCCGATGCGCCTGTTTTAAATACAACGGTAGTCTCGTCCTTCGATTTATTGTCGGTTAAATACAGGCGTAAAAACTTGGTTATGGCAACTGCCGCGGTAGCCTGCCTATTTTCGGGGCCTACGCTTAAAAGCCTGGCCGGGGTATTGCTAACTTTGCTGCCTTCGGTAAAGGTTACACTGCCGGTGTTACTGGCATCAAGTACTTTTACAAAGAAGCCCTGCCCGGTTTGTATGTAGCGCGAGCCGCCATTATTACCAACGCCCCCAATGTATGTGGCCGAACCACCACCTGCTTTTAAAGTTACCACCTGGTCTACCAGGTTGGTAGAGTTGCTCAATATGGTTGCCCAATCTATAGTCGACGCGTAGGGGTTACCCACAAAATTGTAACCGTTTACAGGATCGCCGGCGTTATGGGTATTGGTTAAACCGCTTATGGTTATAGTGTTTTTATTGATAGGCCCTGTAAAAGTAAGGGTAACATCTTCAGGCAGGTCAAATGGCGCATTAAGTTTACCGTCAGGGTCGCTGCGGTCACCTCTAAAAAACAAGTAAAAACCCTTGCCCGGTGTTGCTGATTGATTGATAGTAGCTATTGGCGTATAAATGCCCGTAGTGTAGGGTGGCTCGTTATAGGTTTGCAATGTTACCGCATTAGGTATGCCTGTACCGCCTAAATCAAAACCATTAGCCGTATTACCCGGCCCGGTTATAAACACATAGCTCTGCATTTGCTTGTATGTTTTATTAACCAGCGCAGCATCATTTATTGGTGTAGACATTGCACGGGTACCACGATAGATATCGGTACCGGCACCTGTAATAAACGTTTGTACATTAACATTGCCGGTAATATTTGTACCTGCAGGCAATGCAGCTATACCGCCGTTCCCGCTGGAGTCTGATGCCATAACCAGGTTGCCGTTTGCAGCTAATGTGGCTGTGCCGGCCATGCTAAGCACGCCTGTACCTGCTACATTGTACGTACCGCTATTTAATGTTTTTGTACCGCTGTTGCCAAAGGTTACATTTTTAAAAACCACACCATTGCCGTTATCGCTTCCGCCGTCGTCTAATAATTGTGCAGTGCCTGTAAATTGTACGGTAGCACTGTTGGTTTGCAAATCTACCTTACCATCGTTAGACGACCAGTTACCCTTAACAGTTATGGTTCCTGCTGTAGCAACTTTATTACCGGCATCTGTAAAAAACAGATCTGTATAAGTACCCGGCACAACGGTTTGGTCGGCAGGGCCATTGTAATCTATATCAACAGTCCATGTTTTTGAGGCAGGGATAGGGGTGCTTCCGATGTTTTGGGTATGCAGAGTGTTAGTGCCTGTATTTGTAAAGCTACCGCCAACAGCCAGGCTATTAAGGCCCATGTCCAGATCGCCGCCAATAAGTGATAACTGCCCATTTATAGTATAGGTAGCTGTAGTGGCCGGCATCGTTGCACCCTGTGAGTTATCAATAGTTAAATTGTTTACGGTTGTGGGCAGGCCGGTACCAATAGTTTGCCCGTTATCGCCATTATAAGTATAGTTAGCCCCCGTGCTCATGCTTATGGTTCCGCTGGTTTGTATACTGCCCGATGCACCTGTTGCTGATAAGCCGTCATCATTACCGGTTAGTAAGGTGCCGCCACTGTTTAAGGTAAATGTGCCGCTTGATCCATCTATTACAGATGTGCCAAAATCAACAAGTGCATTACTGTTAATTGCAAAGTTTACCGCCCCCGAAATGGTTCCGCCGGTTTTGGTGTAGGTTTGCGTTGTAGTACCGTTAAATGCGATGTTGGACGCTGTTGAAGTACCTTTTTGTAAGGTTCCGCCCCCCATGGTAAAATTGCCCGAGACATTAAGCGCCATAGTTCCGCTTGTGGTATTCATTATCAGGTTACCGCCAGACAAGTTAAAATCCCCTGCGACTGTTAATGTACCACCGGTGCCACTCAATCTAAAGCTTCCGGTGCCGGTTGATAATACGGAAAAGTTCTTGGTTGATGCTGCAACAGCGGAATTAAATGTAATACCACTAATTGCAACGTTTTGCGACGGGCAATTGTAAATAAAGTTGCCAAATGACTGGTTAGTGTTTGAAATGGTCCCGGTTGCGCTGGTGTACCCAATTATTTCGCAGGTAGATGCAGCATTCCAGGTAGCGGTAGGTATGGTACCTACGCTTGTGGTATAGTTATGCTGATATTTACCGCCTGCTGCAAAAGAAAGCGCGCCGGTGGTAGTTATGGTGCCGGCATTATTTAAAACGCCGCTTACGTCAAATGGTGTAGCTACCCCGCTGGCAATGGTAAGTGTTACGCCACTATTTACATTTACCTGCCCTGTGCTGCTTATTATTACCTGGTCTACTGTTACGCTGGCTGTAACTGTAATAGTATCGCCGGGCATAATGGTTATAGTATTTGCCGCAGATGTTGGCGTAAGCGTCGCGTTTTGCCAAGATACACCACCTGTAGAACTTTGCCAGTTACTTGCATCGTTCCAGTTACCCGAGTCTCTTGTACGAAAGTAATCGGTAGTAACCGTAGCCGGCACACCTACAGGTACGCTTACCGTTGTGGTAATAGCACCCTGCGTGGCGGTTATGGTTGGTAACGGCGATGTTGAAGTACTTTTAATTGTGATTGAAAAAGTTCTTGTGCCTGCGGCCAGTGCAGCAGCGGCTGGTAATACAGCTGTACCGTCTGACGAAGTGATGGTTACTGTACTTGTTACGGTTGTTACTTTATTGTAATAAGCATCAACAGCATTTACTATTATGTTGAAGGCAGTATTACGTGCAGGGGGATTAGCAGTACCCGTTGCGCCGGTGGCAGTACCCGGTGCGGCTGTTTCGCCGGGCAGTAATATTTGCAGTTGGGTGTAAGTATTTGTGTTTACCGTTGTAGCGGCACTGGTAGATGCTGTTTTTGTACCGTCGGATGCATCTGTGGCGGTTACCGTTCTGGAGCCTGATGTTTTAAGTATTACACTAAACGTTTGCGAACCCGATACTAATGCGGCATTAGCAGGCAATACGCCGTTAACATCCGAACTGGTTATTTTACCGACATCGGTAACGCTGGTTACAGTGTTCCAGGCAGCATCAACGGCTCTTACTGTTACCGTAAATGCAACACCTGCAGTGCGCGCACTTGGTGATCCCGTTTTGCCTGTAGCCGACCCGGCAGAATAACTTTCGCCGGGCATTATTAATAAAAACTTGACAAAAGCGCCAATATTAACAGTTACCGAAGGGCTTGTATTGGCTGTTTTTGTATTATCAGTAATATCGCTGGCTGTTACAGTGGCAGTACCCGGTGTTTTTAATGTAACCGCGAAGTTTGTTTTTGTACCTGCCACAAGCGCGGCGTTTGCAGGTAGGGCAGCTAATGGGTCGGTAGATGTTATGCCCATTGTTTGGGTAACCGTAGTATTTCTATTCCAGTTAGCATCAACCGCGTTTACCGTTACGTTGAAAGAGGTGCCTGCCGACTGTGCGTTTGGAGTGCCGGTTTTACCCGTGGCTGTTCCGGGCGCTGCTGTTTCACCCGGTAATAATATTTGCAGCTTGACAAAAGCTCCGGCACTAACGGTGACATTTGGGCTGGTATTGGCGGTAATGCTGATTGTGGTAATATCTTTTGCCGTTATTGTTTTTGTTCCGGTTGTTTTAAAGGTGAAGCTGCGGGTAATAGTACCCGACGAAAGCGCGATGTTTGCAGGTAATGTAGCATTTACATCTGTAGAGGTAACGCCTACTACATCTGTTACCGATGTTACCACATTCCAGGCAGCATCAACCGCGTTTATCCTGATGGTTAAAGCAGTACCTGCTATTTGTGCCGACGGCGTGCCGGTTTTACCTGTAGTTGTGCCGGGTGCGGCAGTTTCGCCGGGCAATATCAGTTGTAATTTTACGAAAGTGCCAACATTTACTATAGTTGACGGGCTTGTGTTAGCTGTTTTTGTATTATCGGTAATGTTACTGGCTGTAACGGTGGCAGTGGTTGTAGCAGTTCTTAAAGTTACACTAAAGTTTTTAGTACCTGCCACAAGCGCGGCATTAGCGGGTAGTATGGCATTAGCATCGTTAGAAGTTATTCCTGCTGTTTGCACAACGGTATTTACAAGGTTCCAGCTGGCATCAACAGCGTTTACCGTTACTGTGAATGCTACACCTGCGGTGCGGGCGGTAGGTGTTCCGGTTTTTCCTGTTGCTGTTCCGGGTGCTGCTGTTTCACCTGGCATAAGTATTTGCATTTTGGCAAATGCACCTACACTTGCGGTAATTGCAGGGCTGGTATTAGATGGTATAGCCGGTGTGGTTATATCGCTGGCCGTGATCGTTCGGGATACGCCCGCTGTTCTAAAGGTTACACTAAAAGTTCTGGTACCTGCGGCCAATGCGGTATTTGCCGGCAATGTGGCATTTGTTTCGGTTGAGGTTATGCCTGCAACATCGGTCACTGTAGTTACAACATTCCAGTTAGCATCAACAGCGTTTACAATTACGTTAAAGGCGGTACCTGCAACCGGTGAAGTTGGTGTACCTGTTTTACCTGTGGCCGATCCTCCGGACGCCGTTTCGCCGGGTAACAGTATTTGCATTTTTGTAAATGTACCGGCTACCTGCGATAGCGCACCTACACTTGTACCGGTAGTAAAGCCGGCTATAGTGCCCGTGCCCGATGTTCTGGTAATATTTGCGCTTGCAATTGTGCTTTTAACTGTGCCCTGCACTTGCAAGCCACTAATAGTGATAGCATTTAAGGTGGAGCTCCCTGTTACAGTATAAGTTACGGTAACAGTATTTGCAGTAACTACAACACTTGCAGCCGATACGTTACCTGCGCGGGATACACTACCCACGCCTGCTGAAAATTGCCAGTTTGTTGGGGCGGTGAGTACGAAGGTTACATTGGTGCCGGTGGTAAAATCAGTATTAGTACCACTGCCTATTACAATATTGCCTAAGGTGGTAAACGCAGCGCCGGCACTGCCCGATGATTTATCGGCAGAAATTCCTGTTCCACCTGTTGCTGTAGTTATGGTAGCAGTGGCGAAACTATATGTAAAAAATAAACTGGATATAAGCAGGCAAATAACCGTTTTATATACAGCTTTCAGGCTGATCAAAGCTTGTAAATATTAGCGCGCATATTTAATATATATAAGTATTAAAGTACTTTTTGGGGTAAAGGTAGCATATATTGTACCACATGCTCTGAATATTATATCTATATACGTATAAATTGTACTAAAGGTTAAATTTTTTTAAAAAAGTGTAACATTCCCCTATTTTTAATTATCTATATATGTATAATTATGCCCATTTTGCGGCCTGTTTTACTATGCCCTTTTTTCTACGAATAAAATAAATGATGATTTTTCTAAAACACGCCCGTTTGTGCGTAACTAATAAAGCCCCCGGTATTTTAATTGCAATTGCATTAACGGCCGGCTTATCCTCATGTGGTAATAAAAACAAACAAGCGGCTAACGGCACACAAGCCAACCAGGTGCTGGAATATAAAGTGCTTGAACTACCCGCGCACGACGCCACTTTAAATGTAGATTACCCGGCAAGTATCCAGGGTCAGCAGAATATCGAGATCAGGCCTAAAGTTGATGGTTATGTAGAAAAAATATTTGTTGATGAAGGCTCGATCGTAACCAAGGGTCAGTTGCTTTTTAAAATAAGCGCCCCGCAATACGAGCAGGAGGTGCGTACTGCCGAAGCAGGTATACGCACCGCCGAGGCCGACCTTGCCCTTGCCAAAATGCAGGTTAATAAGGTAAAGCCATTGGTGCAAAAAGATATTATCAGTAAATACGAATTGGAGTCGGCCGAGTACGCACAGCAATCAAAAGCAGCTGCCCTGGCGCAGGCAAAGGCAAGCCTTGCAAACGCGAGGGTTAACCTGGGTTATACTACTATTACCAGCCCGGTAAACGGTGTAATAGGTGCCTTGCCCTATAAACTGGGTAGCCTGGTAAGCGGCAGCACAACCGAGCCCTTAACAACAGTATATAACACAGCTAATGTTTACGCTTACTTTGCCCTTAACGAAAAACAACTGCTTAATTTTAGCCGCGATAGTACCGGCAACACATCCCTAAAAGCAAAGATAAGTAAGCTGCCTAATGTATCGCTTATACTGGCAGATGGTACAGTTTACGAGCATACCGGCCGCGTAGAAACGGTTAACGGTTTAATAAATACAGCAACGGGCGCTGCTAATGTACGTGCCGGCTTTATTAACCCGCGCGGGTTAATACGCAGCGGCAGCAGTGCATCGGTAAGGATACCCAAAGTGGTAAAGGGTGCTATTTTAGTGCCGCAAGCCGCTACTTATGAGTTGCAGGACAAGCGTTTTGTTTATGTGGTGGATAGCCAGAATAAAATAAAAAATATAGCCATTAAAGTGATGGATAATACCGCCGGCCAGTTTTATGTAGTAACCGAAGGCTTAAAAGCAGGGGATAAAATTATACTGGAAAGTTCGGGTAATTTGCAGGACGGTACCACCATTAAACCAAACCTGGTTAGCGCGGCTTCTGTTTACGGCGACCTTAAATAATCAATCCATTTTAGCTTATATAACTAAAGCAATATCATGCTTAAAAAATTTATAGAACGCCCGGTTTTATCTACCGTAATATCAGTAATACTGGTAATACTGGGCGTGTTGGGCCTTATTACCCTGCCGGTATCGCAATACCCTGATATTGCGCCACCAACTGTGCAGGTACAGGCATTTTACAGCGGCGCCAATGCCGATGTGGTTTTAAAAAGTGTCATCATCCCGATGGAGGAGCAAATAAACGGGGTGGAGAACATGACCTATATGACATCCTCGGCCAGTAACGATGGCTCGGCATCAATAACTGTTTACTTCAAAGTAGGCACCAACCCCGATCTGGCGGCGGTAAACGTACAAAACAGGGTATCGAGGGCTACCAGTTTGTTGCCATTGGTGGTAACGCAATCGGGAGTGTCGGTATCAAAAAGCCAGAGCAGTCAACTGATCATCTTCTCGCTTTATAGTGAGGATAAAACCTACGACGAAACCTTTTTGCAAAACTATACCAAAATAAACCTGGTACCGGCCATACAGCGTGTTACCGGTGTGGGTAATGCCATGGTATTCGGTTCAAAAGATTACTCGATGCGTATCTGGTTAAAGCCTGATGTAATGTCGCGCTATGGCTTGATACCTGATGATGTGACCGAAGCTTTGAACGAACAAAATATTGAAGCGGCACCCGGTAAATTTGGCGAGAACAGCCATGAGCCCTTTCAGTATGTTATACGTTACAAGGGGAGATTGCAATCATCAAAAGAGTTTGGCGATATCATCATCAAATCGGTAGGTAACGGGCAGCTGTTAAGGTTAAATGATATAGCACGTATTGAGCTCGGCGCCTTAGATTATTCGTTCCAGGAACAAACCAACGGATACGAATCGGTAGGTGTGGCCATTAGCCAAACAGCAGGCTCAAACGCGCGCGACGTAATTAACGAAACCAAAAAGATCATTGAACAGGCATCAGAAAAATTCCCGAAAGGGGTTAAGCTAACCTACCTGGTTGATGCCAACGAATTTTTAAATGCCTCTATTGAAAAGGTTATCAGTACGCTGATAGAGGCTTTTATATTGGTTTTTATCGTGGTATTTGTCTTTCTGCAAGATTTCCGCTCTACGCTTATTCCGGCTATAGCGGTGCCGGTAGCTATTTTGGGTACCTTCTTCTTTTTAAACCTGTTTGGCTTTACCATTAATCTGCTTACGCTATTTGCGCTGGTGCTTGCCATAGGTATTGTGGTAGATGATGCCATAGTAGTGGTAGAGGCAGTACATGCCAAGCTCGATCAGGGCTATAAATCGGCGCGTAAGGCATCTGTTGATGCCATGAACGAGATATCGAGTGCCATTGTTTCTATTACATTGGTTATGTCGGCAGTGTTTTTACCGGTGACCTTTATCGCCGGTTCAACCGGGGTGTTTTACAAACAATTTGGTATTACACTCGCGGTAGCCATTATATTATCGGCAGTAAACGCTTTAACATTAAGCCCTGCCTTATGCGCCTTGTTTTTAAAGCCTCATCAAAAAGGTACTAAAAAGCATGGCTTTATTAACCACTTTTATACGGTATTTAATACTGCTTTCGATGCCGTAACAGGCAAGTATAAAAAGTCTATCAACTTTTTATCGCACCGTAAATGGATAGCACTCGCAGCAGTAGCGGTGTTTTCGGCGGTGTTTGTTTACCTGGTAAAAACTACACCATCCAGCTTTGTGCCTAACGAAGACCAGGGTACCATATTCGCGGCGATAAGTTTACCGCCCGCATCGTCAATGGAGCGTACAGAAGCGGTAGCCACCAAGATAGACAGTATTGGCCGTACCTTCCCCGAGGTTGAAAATTCACTAAAATTAGTGGGGTTCAATTTTCTGGCCGGATCGGGTAGTGCCTACGCCATGGTGATATTGAAGCTGAAAGACTGGGACCAGCGCAAAGAAAAACAGCAAAGCCTTGAAAGTATTATAGGGCAGCTTTTTGTAAAAACAAAAGACCTGCGCGAAGCGAGTGTTTTTTACTTTTCGCCGCCAACCCTGCAGGGTTTTGGTAACAGCGATGGTTTTTCGTTTGAGCTGCAGGACAAAGGCGGGCACTCTATAGACGAGTTGTTTAAAGTAAGTAACAAGTTTCAGGCGGCGTTAAAAAAGCGGCCCGAGATACAAAATCTAAACTCTTCCTTTAACCCAAATTTTCCGCAGTTTCAGGTTGATATAAATGTGGCTAAATGTAAAGAAGCAGGCGTTACTGTAAATTCGGTGCTAAGCACTTTGCAGGGCTACTATGGCGGTTTATATGCATCAAACTTTAACCAGTTTGGTAAGCAATACCGGGTAATGGTGCAAGCCGATTATGACTACCGCGCTAATGAAACCGGGCTTAGCAAAATATTTGTACGTACTAACGCGGGTGTTATGGCACCTATAACCACGTTTATTAGCTTAAAGAAAGTTTTTGGTCCGGAGTCTATTTCAAGGTTTAACCTGTTTACGGCGATATCAGTTTCGGGCGCGCCAAACCCGGGTTACAGCACCGGCGATGCTATTAAAGCCATACGGGAGGTAGCCGCTCAAAACCTGCCGGCCGGTTACGATTATGAATTTTCGGGTTTAACCCGCGAAGAGTTGAGTACAGGGACGCAATCGGCATACATTTTTGTATTGTGTTTAGTATTTGTTTATTTTTTGCTGAGCGCGCAATACGAGAGTTATATACTGCCATTTGCGGTACTGTTATCGCTGCCGGTAGGTTTGGCCGGTACCTATTTGTTTGCGCAGATATTTGGCGTGGGCAGTAATATTTACCTGCAAATATCCCTTATAATGCTTATTGGCTTACTGGCAAAAAATGCCATTTTGATTGTAGAATTTGCTTTAGACAGGCGCAAAGCAGGTATGGACCTTATACCGGCTGCCATTGCCGGTGCCGAGGCACGTTTACGACCTATTTTGATGACCTCATTTGCCTTTATATTTGGTATTATGCCATTAATGTTCTCGACCGGTGCAGGTGCCAATGGTAACCGCTCGATAGGTGTAGGAGCTGTAGGCGGCATGTTTGTAGGTACCGTGTTTGGCATTTTTGTTATACCGGTGTTGTTTATCATTTTCCAGCATTTGCAGGAGAAAGTAGGCCGTAATAAAGAGCATGATAACGACGATGATGATGTGGTTATTGTTAACCACGGCAATTGATCTCTTTTTTAAAAGATAGTGATACAAATGAACAGATCTGTTATAAAATATATCATACTTAGCGCGCTGGTTGTTGGCGGTGTATCGTGCAAGATCACCAAAACATACCAAAGTCCGCAGGTAAAAACTGATAACCTTTACCGCGACCTGGCAGGTACAGATACCACCACTATGGCTACTATGCCATGGCAAACGCTTTTTGCCGATACCGCCTTAAAAGCCTTAATACAAGAAGGTCTAAGCAACAACCTCGACCTGAAAACAGCTATACAGCGCATAGCAGAGGCACAGGCAACTTTACAGCAAAGCAAGGCAGCTTTTTTGCCTAATTTAAGCGCCAATGCCAGCGTATCACGCTCAAAGCAATCATCTGCCGGGTTAAATTTTCCGGCGGGTATTAGCATTAATACATTAACTACCACTTACCAGGCCGGCTTAAGTACGGCGTGGGAGGCTGATATATGGGGTAAGCTAAGTAGTGCTAAACGCGCCGCATTAGCCAATTATCTGCAAAGCGATGCCGCAAAGCGCGCTGTACAAACACAGCTGATTGCCGATATAGCCAACAACTACTTTAACCTGCTGGCTTTAGACAGGCAACTGGAGATAACCCTTGAAACCCTGAAGAACAGGATAAAGGATGTTGAAACCATGAAGCAGCTAAAGGAAGGCGCTGTGGTTACAGGTGCGGCCGTAGTACAAAGCGAAGCTAACCGCTATGCGGCCGAAGTATCGATACCGGATATTAAGCGCAGTATACGCGAAACAGAGAACGCGCTGGATATTTTACTATCGCGCCCGCCCGGCCCAATTTACAGGGGTACGATGGCTGCCCAAAACGTAGTGGCCGACCTTAAAACAGGCATACCTGCGCAATTACTCACTAACCGCCCCGATGTTCAGCAAAGCGAACTGGCTTTCAGGACGGCGTTTGAAAACACAAATGTGGCCCGCAGCTATTTTTACCCATCGTTCACTATTACAGCGTCGGGTGGTTTATCAAGCCTGCAATTAAAGGACTTTTTTGATCACTCTATATTTTACAATGCAGTGGCGGGGCTTACCCAGCCTATATTTAACCAGGGCATTAACAAAGCCCGTTTACGCACAGCACAAGCACAGCAGCAGGAAGCACTTAACGGTTTTCAAAAAACACTGCTTACCGCAGGGCAGGAAGTATCAAATGCTTTATATGCCCACCAAACAGCTGTTGAAAAAGAAGATGCCAGGGGTAAGCAGATCATAGCACTGCAAAAATCGGTGCAGTATACCCAGGAATTATTGCGCTATAGCTCGGCAACTAACTATACTGATGTGCTCACCTCAGAGCAAAATCTGCTATCGGCCCAACTAAGCGGCGTGAACGATAAGTTGCAGGAATTGCAAGCCATTGTTAACCTGTATCGTGCTTTGGGAGGCGGTTGGCGTTAATAAAATTATAAAAAATACAATGCTTTGGTGTTATTTGTGTAAAAAATGGGTTACATATACCCATTTTTTGCCACATTTTAAATGCGTGTAGTAAGTTTGTAATTGTAAAAACTCCGCAAATATTGCCCGTCTTCGGTAATATTATTTGATCAATCTGTTAATTTTAACATATTTCTCTAGTATTAATATAATTATTATTCAATTAATAATATCGGCTGCTATTAATCAATGATTACTTTATTTAATCGTAAAGTAATATGTTTGCAGTGTTATTTACGTTACGCAATTAGGCATTAGCAAACATTTACCAATACGCTGCTTAATCCGCATTTTTTCACCCCTGATTAATTACACGGTCCTGTAAATGGATTGCCTTGCCTGTAGCTTATAACATAAGTTGTAAAAACACGGCTGTTAATGCCGTAGCAAAGAATATAAAACGCTATTTGTTCTTTATAAGATCAGTTAATTAGGAAAGCGGCTTCTTGAGCGTAGGAGCCGCTTTTTATCACTTTTAATATTTTAATTATTGGATGTTTTTTTATGAAAAGGAGTAGTGAATATGAATAGAGTACTATTACTAATTTTTTTAATTTTTAATGCTTTCGCGGTAACCGCTCAAACAACAACCGTAACCGGTACCGTTACAGCACAGGAAGATAAGGGAAGCCTGCCCGGCGTAAGTGTTAGGGTAAAAGGCACACAAGCCGGCGCTGTCACCGATGTAAACGGTAAATACAGCATTAATGTTCCCGCAGGTGGTACCACGCTGGTATTTTCGTTTATAGGTTTTGCCAATCAGGAAGTACCTATTAATGGCCAAAGTGTTATTAATGTGGCTTTGGCAAATAGCAGCCAGCAATTAGGCGAAGTAGTAGTAACCGCGTTAGGTATATCGCGTCAGGAAAAATCACTGGGATATGCCGCGCAACAAATTAAAGGCGAGAATTTAACCATGACCCGCCAGCAGGACCTGAACACCTCATTAGCAGGTAAAGTATCGGGTGTGCAAATATTGGGCGGTTCGGGTGCAAAGTTCGGTACATCAACCGTACGTATAAGGGGTATAAACTCATTACAAGGCGGTAACCCAATTTATGTAGTTAACGGTGTTGTAACCGACCCTAATGCTATTAATAACGATGACGTTGAATCGCTAACGGTATTAAAGGGCCCTGCTGCAACGGCTTTATATGGCCAGCGCGCGTCAGAGGGTGCGGTGGTTATTACGCTTAAAAAAGGTTCAAACAAAGGTGTAGGTATCTCAATTAATCAAACCACAAGTTTAGAGCGTGTTTACACACTGCCCGAGTACCAGAACGAGTATGGTGGCGGTACAAGCCAGGAGTGGAACTTGTATACCTACAAACCCGGCGACCCAAGCTACCTGCAAGGCCTAAGCAATGTGAAATATTACGATTATGGTGTTGACGAAAGCTGGGGCCCTAAAATGGATGGTACGCCATACGCGCCATGGTATTTTTGGGATCCAACCAACCCGGGCTTTAAACAATTACAATCGTTTACAGCGCAACCCAACAACGTTCGCGATTTTTACCAAACAGGTGTTACTACCAATAATAACGTGGCTTTTTCAAAAGCAGGCGATAATTACAACACCCGTATATCGTATACTAACTTAAACCGTACTGGTGTTAGCCCTAATACCAAGCAAACACGTAACAACGTAAGCTTAAACGGCGAGATAAAAATTACACCTAAATTTACTGTTAGTGCAAACGTTAACGTTTTTCAGGAGAGTTTATTTAACGTGCCTGCCGAAGGTTACGGTACGCAAACTTCGGGCTCATTTAATCAGTGGTTTCACCGCGATATTGATATAAGCAAGCTTAAAAACTACCAGCGCCCTGATGGTACTTACACCACCTGGAATATTACCAGCCCTACCAACCTTGCCCCGCACTATTGGGATAACCCATATGTAGAGGCTTATGTTAATACAGCAAGGGCAAATAATAACCGTTTGTATGGTAACATTACCGGCGCTTACAACTTTACCAAATCGCTTAAACTATCGGTTATTGCCCGCGGCGATTATTTAAACCGCGATGCTAACAGCCGTATAGGTTCGTACACGCTTAACCCCGATTACTATGGCGAAAGCGCGTACCAATACAAAGAGTATGATTACGTAGCATCGTTAGAGTATGATCATAACCTATCTAAAGATCTTTCTTTTAGAGCAGGTGTTTATGGCGAATCGCGCGAGGATGTGGCCAATTACCTAACCAGCAGCACAAGCGGTGGTTTGGCAGTACCCGAATTGTACACCGTAGGTAACTCGTTAGACAGGCCTAATACCAACAACTTCCATAGCCTTAAGGTAGTGAATAGTATATATGGTTATACATCATTTGGCTATAAACAGTTCCTGTACTTAGACTTAAACTTACGTAACGACTGGTCATCGGCGCTGCCAATAAATCAAAATTCATATTTATATGGTGGTGCCTCAGGCTCGTTTGTATTTACCGAATCGGGCCTTATTCCTCGTAACGATATATTAAGCTTTGGTAAGTTAAGGGCTTCTGTTGCGCGTGTTGGGTCGGATATTAACCCGTACCAAACCGGCCAAACTTACAACTTAAGTACAGTGCCTTATGGTAGCAGCCCGGTACAATTTGTGCCAAACAGCCTGCCAAACGCCAACTTAAAACCAACCCTGTCTACCTCGTATGAGTTAGGTACCGAGTTGCGCTTTTTAAGGGACCGTGTAAGGTTCGACTTTAACTACTATTACCGCAATTCTAAAGACCAGATATTACCTTTACCGGTTAACGGTACTACAGGTTACTCAACCATCCTGATAAATGCAGGTTCAATTGTTAACCATGGTATCGAGCTATCGTTAGGCGGTACGCCGGTAAAAAGCCGCGACTTTACTTACGATGCTAACATAAACATCGCGTTTAACCGTAACAGAGTAGTATCGTTATATCCAAACTTTAACGTGCTACGGTCATCCCCCGAAGGTGGCGGCGGTGCTACCATATCCGGCTACCAGGCTGCAGGTTCTACAGGCTTCGGCTTTGTAGGCTCGCCTTCATTCTCGGTAAACAGCCAGGTTGGGCAACCATACGGCCAGTTAATTGGTTCGGGCTTTACCCGCGATGGTGCAGGCAATATTGTGGTTGATGCCGATGGTTTCCCTGAGCGTACAGATGTTGTAAACCTGGGTAACATATTACCTAAATATACCGGTGGTTTTACCAATAACGTAACCTATAAAGGTGTTACGCTTGGTTTCTCTATCGACTTCCAATATGGGGGTAAATTCGTATCGGTTACACAACAAAACCTTGCAGGTTCGGGCTTAGCTACAGCAACTGTTGGACTTAACGAAAACGGCAAGCCAAGGCGCGATGACCCATCAACCGGTGGCGGTACTTTAGTAAAAGGCGCGCACGAAGATGGTACACCAAACACCACTTTTGTAGATACACGAACCCTTTACGAAAGTGTTTACAGCGCCATTTGGGAAAAATGGACCTACGATGCTACGTATGTTAAACTACGCGAGGTAAGTGTTGGTTATAACCTGCCAAAAAAATGGTTCGGCAAAGTTCCGCTGCAAACAGCACGCTTCTCTGTTGTTAGCCAAAACCCATGGTTGATATACACAAAAGCTAAAGGAATTGATCCATCGCAGTTACAAACATCATTTTACGAGGGCGGCCAGTTACCTGCAACCCGCACACTGGGCTTTAACCTTAATTTAACGTTTTAAGAAAGAGTTTCTATGAAAAAGTTTTTAAATAAATTTTTGTTAGTATTTATTGCGGGTGTAGCCATTACATCGTGCAAAAAAATAACCGACGAAACCAACGTAAACCCTAACCAGCCCACTAACCTATCAACCGGGTATGCACTAACCAGTGCTATACAATACCTGGGTGGCACCGCAGGCGGCTTAGGTACCACCAATATCAACAGCGCTGCAGGGCAACTGTATTCGCAGTATTTATCTGAAACGTTTTACACAAACGAATCGAGGTTTACACTGGCACAATACGATTACCAGGGCTATTATACCGGCCCCCTGCTTGATTTGCAGCAGGTGATAGATTTTAATACAAATGCCGATACAAAAAGCCTGGCTACCACTACATCTTTTGGCTCAAATGCCAACCAGATAGCCGCCGCGCGTATTTTAAGGGCGTTTATATTTTTAACCATGACGGATAGGTGGGGCGATATACCTTATACCGACGCCCTACAAGGCAATAAGGTGCTTACCCCTAAATTTGACGCGCAAAAAGATATCTACGCTTCGCTGTTTAAAGAACTGACCGAAGCACAGGCGCAGTTTGATGGCGGTGCACCGTTAACCAACGATATTTTGTTTGACGGCGACAACACCAAATGGAAACACTGGGCAAATTCGCTTAGGGCTATTATGGCCCTGCGTTTAAGCAAGGTAGACCCTGCCACCGGCCGCACCGAGTTTCAGAAGGCAGTAACCGCGGGGGTAATGACTTCAAACGCGGACAATGCTACTTATAAATACTTAACCGAGCAAAATAACGAAAACCCGTACTTTAACAACTACAGGTCGCGTTACGATTATGCGGTTAGTTCTACACTCGTGAACTTTTTAAATAACTATAACGACCCGCGCCTACCTGTGTACGCCGCACCAACAGCCGATAATAAATACGTAGGCCTGGTGTATGGTACTGCCGGCAGCGATTTAAATAACTTTAACATCGGCGACCGCGATAACCCGGGTAATGTATCGCAAATTGGAACTGCGTTTTCAAGCCAGGATTCTCCGTCAGCATGGACCAGCTACGCACAGGTATTATTTACCGAGGCCGAAGCTGCACACTTAGGCTGGATAACCGGTGGCGAGGCTGCTGCAGCTAACTTTTACACCCAGGGCATAACGGCGTCGTTGCAACAAAACGGCGTTGCGGCCGGCGCTATAACCACTTACCTGGCGCAGCCAAAAGTGGTTTACAACCCGGCAACCGCGGTTGAGCAAATTATCACCCAAAAATGGTTGGCCAACTACATGGGTAACGGCTGGGAGTCGTGGGCGGAGTATCGCCGTACCGGTTTCCCGCGCTTGGTTGACCCTGTGCCTACTGCATTAAGCCCTAACAAGCGTATACCACGCAGGCAACAGTACCCGCAAACCGAGAACGACCTTAACAGCCAAAATTACCAGGCTGTGATTGCCCGCCAGGGTCCGGATGCCTTAGATACACACGTATGGTGGGATAAATAATCCTGAGTACATACCAATAAAAAGCGCCGTTATGCATTGCATAGCGGCGCTTTTGCTTTTATTTAACTGAATTGTTGACAATGCCAATGTATTTACCAAGTTTTGGATATTACATTAAACACAGCTCTCTTTAAAAATGAAAACTACGGTATTAATTTCGCGCCTTTTGCTTGGGTTTTTATACCTGGTATTTGGCCTGGATTACTTTTTGCATTTTATACCTTACCAGCCATTGCATACCGGCGTAACCGGCGCGTTTATAGCAGGCCTTAAAGGCATCGGTTATTTTTACCCTATGATAAAAACCATACAAATATTGGGAGGCCTCTCTTTATTGCTTAACCGTTATCCGGCGTTTTCGGCGGTGGTGCTTTTCCCTATCAGTTTAAATGTATTGCTGTTTCACACCATATTGGTGCCATCGGGTTGGCTTATGGGTGTATTTTTAATTGTACCCAATGTGCTTTTAGGCATAGGTTATTGGCAATATTACAGCCCTATGTTTACCGTGAAACCGGTGGCGAAGTAAACTTAAATATATCAGGCTATCCTGTTAACTACCAGGACAGCCTGATATCAATTAGTCTATCTTAGAGATTCTGCCTGAGCCTGAAGTATGGCTTTCGCCGATAGTTGCATTGCCCGAGTATTGCAGGCTTCCAGAACCTGATATGCGCCCCGATACCGATTTGTTGGCAATTAAAACCACTTCGCCTGAGCCCGATATCCTTGCCGATACGGTTTCGGTTTTAAGCTGCCTGCCGTTTATACTTCCCGAGCCCGAAACACTAACATCGGCCTGGCCGGTGCTGCCTTTTACATCTAACCCACCCGAACCGCTTACATGCAGATCAAGCGATTGTGAGGTTACCGCGCATTTTAAGTTACCAGAACCACTTACAGAAACTTTTGCATTGTCGCCGGTTAGCATGCCGGTTAATACCGTACTGCCCGAGCCACCATTAGCCAAATAGTTTAAGCTTTTTGCAGTGATGTAAATATTGGCGTGTTTTAAATTACGGTGATTTTTCCAGCCGTTTTTAAAACCAACTTTTAGTACGCCATTCTCAACTTCGGTTTTTATATCGTCTAATGCGTCGGCATCTACGTCCAGTTTAATGCTTTCGGTACCATCAATAGTTACCGTTACATTAAAGGGCCCGTTACTTTCTACGCCTGTATAACCGGATACATTGCGGGTTACGGTTTGTGCCCGGCTGCTAACAGACAGCATTAATGTGCATGCAAGCACTGCTATAACTAAGGTGTATTTTTTCATAATATAGGTTTTAATAAAAAGACGCCGCAAAATAGCGAAACGTTGCATCGATTTAACGTTTTTGGACAATTTGAGATTGAAATTAAAACGAGTGGCGAGGCGCCATGCCTTAACAGACAGGCTGCAACTCATCACCGTTGGTATTTCAAAAGAAATACCAACTGACGAAAGCCAAGACTTTTTTTATTGAAAATATTTGATTTAAGCTATCATGAGAAAACATTAAGTTTATGAGAAATAGCTAAAGTTTCGGTTTTTTTACATTAATGTTGTCTGATATCATGATCTGTTCGTTACAATAGCATTTTACGTTCTTCAGCAGGTAAACATTATCCTGATAATCGTAATTGGTTCCTTTTTTCCCCAGGTAATCAGCACCTAAAATATAGGTATCCGGAATAACACGGTTGTTATGGTCAATAGCTGTCCAAACCCTTATGCCGATTTTACGGCCCGGATTTTTATTTCTATCGGTGTAACCCGATCCAATTTTTAGCGCAAAGGGCCCGGCACCGTTTATCAGGTTTTTACCTGCTTTAAAGTCGAAGCTTTCGGGCAGCAGCATCTGCCCGCTGTACTGATGATTATATTGTATAAGTTGAGTGATTTTTTGCCGCGGAAAGTACACAGCGAGTGTATCCGCAGACTCGGTTGTGCAACAGCCATGATAGGATGCAATTTTTACTATCGATACCGGCATGTTTACATTAGCAGGTTCAAAGTAATCCGCAGCCACCTCGTCCGATCCTTTAATTATCGATTCACCCTTCAGGCCGTTATCAAAATAATTAAAGCCAACTTTGGTTTTTAAATTCAGCACTGTTAATATATTTTGTAATGTGGGCTCCCACTCGTTTTCGAACCGGTACTCCCAAATGGCGCCTAAACGAATGGTTTTTACCGGGTCGGTTTCGTCGTTGGTAGTCAGGTTCAACTGCCCGCCTATGGTTGAACACGTTGTTCCTGCTGCGGGTTGATAATTAAAGCTCCTGCCTAACCTTACCAACCAGTATTGGAGTTTAAAGGCAGCCTTGCGCCAAACAGGCTTAACCCGTTCATTTATAGGAGCCGGATTAAAATGAATATTAACATCTACCGAATCGCCGGGTAAAACGGTGATGGGCAGTTGCCGAGCCTGTTTTTGATCATCTGTAAAAGCCAAATTCCATAGAGCCGGCTGTTGAAAATCTGCTTTTGATATCGTTAAGTTCTTATTTCGAAGGTTTTTTATCCTGAACGTTGCCTTGTCAAGATTAAGGTTTTTAGCTTTTCCAGCATTTTCGGGCCGGCTTTCCGGGTCGTATGAATAAGAAAACACGGCAAAATTTCTTTGCGGGTAAGGGCCGGTGTTTTCTATAGCAACACCGCCGGTTGGCGCATTTACCAGGTGCGTGTAGTTTTCAGTTGCCGGCCATGCACTTATTGAATTTTCAGAGGAGCGATTGAACTGATAATTCAAAATAATACCTGTAAGTATATTAAATAACACCAGGCTATAAGATATTGGTAAAGCAGCCTTTTTATTTCTGCTGAAAAGAATGAGTATTAACCAAACCAAGATTGTTAGCAAGCCAATTATGTATGGCAAATAAATATTGACGAGCGCGCCAATATCATCTTGGAGAAGGTTAACGGATGTTGCTATCCAGCCGGACACGGCAATACTAAGTATTAGGGGCAAAATAAGGGCGTATCGGTTTTTAAACGGGGGCATTAAAATAAATTTAGCGCGGCAATTAATAAACGGTCAAATTTACGCTTAATATATGTGTTAAATACAGGCAGCGCTGTTTGTACCTTAATGTGTGTAATTAGCTCAGATCGATGATAGCGGCATTTTAAAATTATTTTTTAGAGTTACAGGATGTTAATCACAAAATGTATTTAAAAACAAATAACCTGCTAAATTCAATTTAGCAGGTTACATGGTACTCAGCGGAGATGAGGAAGTTAATAGCAACAAGGCCCGGCTATTACTTTTTTTGAATTCTTCTTATTGTTTGGTTTACCAGGTCTGTTACAAATATGCCATTCGGATTTACGGTTATCCCAACAGGAGCTGTAAACCTTGCTTGTGCTCCATCGCCATCCTGGTACCCTTCAACTAATAGATCTGTAATTGGTGTTAATACGCCGTCATGCGATAAATGTAAAATTTGGTGTTTGCGTTGTGTTGCCGAGGATGTGTCAGTAACCGCTGAACGTGTTATAGATATGAAAGCGTTTTCGTACGGAGAATTATTAAAATTTTTATCTCTTTTTGTAACAGCTATATCGTTAATAAAGCGCTCATCGCTTTCTTTTAAGCTAAAAAAGGTTGAAACTCTACCATCCAGCGTTACCTTGCGAATGGTTTGACCACCCTTATCATGTCCATTGCCATCAAGTACCCATAGCGTACCATCATTTGCATATCGAATACTGCTCAAATAATTGAACCTGGCATTTTCCCCTTTTCCATCAACTAAGCCAAGTACCCCAGTTTTACCAGCCAATATACTAGTTGCACCATCTTTCGTCACTTTTACTATGCGGTAGTTAAAATTGTCAGAAATGTAAATAGTACTGTCTGGCCCTATGGCTAAGTCATTAGGCGAATCTAATGGCAAACCTACAGCAATCTTTTTTAGGATCTTATTTTTATCAATTTTATAAATGCTTCCAACGTTCGAGGGCGGGTACCTTAAATTTTCGACGGCCGATAAGTATATCGTGCCATTTTGCCCCGCTTTAATACCATAGGTGTTAGGCCTGTTTGGCAAATATCTAACCACTACTTTACTTGGCGTTATTTTATAAATTAAACCTCCGGAGTTTGGAGACGAAACATACATGTTTCCATCCGCCGCGCTACATATATGGTAGGGTAACTGAATTTTTTTAAGACCGCTTGGTAAAGTTCCGGATATATAGGTGCTTACAACATAAGATGGGCCTGTAAAATTTGCATTAACATTTTGTGTAAGTAAGCTTCCTTTCGGTACTTCAGGCAGTATCAAATCTTTTTTACAAGTTTGAAAAAATAGGGAAATCAAAAGCACAGTGGCAATTTTGAATACCTTGGTAAGCATTTTTTTCATAGGTCATTTTATTGATGGCACAATTAAATCGTAACTTATTTACTGATTGCCTATAAAGTTATCGTCAAAATTTTGCGACTAACTCATTATCTGGGGGTTGTGCACCAACATGTGAAGAAATATAAAAATTGCTCACATTGCTCCCACACCTGCTAAAGCATGCCTAATTAATTATTAAAAAAGCATTGTCGGGCAAGTTGCCAATAACGCCCATTTTATACGCGAATTGGTAAGTAAAATGAGGTTTTGGTAAAAAAAAGCCTGCAATAATTTGACTGCAGGCTTTTAATGCCTTGATATTGAACTTGGCGGAGAGGGAGGGAATGATACAATTCTCAAACCGACTTGAATTTCAATATGTTATGTGGATTTAAATTCTTACTCACCGAATTACTCACCACTTTTTGAGTACAGATTAATTGCAAATCTTATATTCAAAAATACCACTTTAGAACGATATATCCAACTATCTAAAGTACCTCTAAAATCGCGTCCAAACTGTTATATTAAATCACATTAGGCTAAATGCATCACCGCATACAAAGCAGTGGTTGAGATGATAATCCAAAGCACCACTCCTTGCAACAGAGGTTTGAATCCAACCGATGCCAGTACCTTTCTGGATAAACTTGCACCGATCAAAAACAAGGTGAGCGTTAAACCGGCCTTCGCGATAATGATCATATAGGGACTGATTAGTTTAGTGGCGGGAATGTAGGTATTAGCTATCATTGCCAAGACAAATAATCCTATGAAATAAGGAATGCTGATCTTCTTTGATTTATTCTTAAAAATAAATGTAGACATAAAAGCTACCGGAATGATCCATAAAGCGCGGGCCAATTTAACTGTGGTGGCTACTTCCAAGGCATGCGGTCCGTATTTGCTGGCCGCACCCACGACCGAACTGGTATCATGGATAGCAATAGCACACCATAAGCCAAACTGCGTTTGTGACAGGTTGAAATGATGGCCAATCATCGGGAAAATAAACAGAGCGATAGAATTCAGTATGAACACGCAACCAAGCGCTACGGATATTTGCTTTTCTTCAGCTTTGATCACAGGTGAGATGGCGGCAATGGCACTGCCACCACAAATGGCGGTACCGGCAGAGATCAGATAAGAGGTTTTCTTTTCAATATTTAACCACTTGCCCATAAAGTAACCGAATATCAATGTTCCGGTGATCGATGCGATGGTGAATAAGACCCCTTCTCTTCCAGCCTGCATGGCACTATGCACATTCATGCCGAATCCTAAACCAACAACGGATATCTGCAATAATAGGTGAGTAGCTTTGTGATTCAGATGCAAGTAAGGGTGCCCGGTAAACTGGGCAATCACCAAGCCCATCAGTAAAGCGATTGCCGGGCTGATAAACGGGGTTAGACATAAGGTTACACAAATTATAAATATAACCTTCCGGCTGTTTTCACTCAAATTGATTAGTAGTCCGGCAGTTTTAGAAGTTAATTGATGTTGTTGAGTATGCATGATCTTGTTTTTTGATACTCAAAGATCCATCATTCTAATAGCCAATTTTCATCACAAATGGCGATGATCAATAACCAAAAGTTATTTAATTTTTTGAAAAGTACAGTATAGAAATTGCTGTAAAGTACGAAAAGGCGTCAGGTGTTCCTTAGTAAAGCAATTTAGCTTTTTGAAATAAGGGCCGAACTTATTGCAAAGCGATATTTCAGAGAATTGCTGCACGGGCAAATTGCTGCACTTCTCGGGTCCGTCTAACGCAAATGTGCTGATTATCAAATAGCCGTTCTCTTTTAGATTTTTGTTTACATTATCTAAATATAATTGCTGGTCTTGTAGGTCTGTCAGGAAATGAAAAGCAGCCCGGTCATGCCAGATTTCAAACTTTTTTGATTCTTTGAAAACCAGCATATCGCTAACCACCCAATTAACCAGGGTTGCCTGTTTGCCCATCCGTAATTTTGCCCTTTCTATCGCCGCAGATGAAATATCCAGTACCGTAATATTGGTATAACCCAATGCTAATAAATGGTCGGCCAATAAGCTATCGCCGCCACCTATGTCAATGATAGCAGCATCTTTGGGTAATTTAAGCCTGGAAATAATACTAAGTGATGTTTCAGGGATCGGTTCATACCAACTCGCGTCGGTAAGTGGTTTGCTTTGGTAAATATTTTCCCAATGATCTTTGCTATTCATAGTTATAAGAAATGTTTAATTGCTTCACCCAAGTCATACACCTTTGTTTTTGCTCCAAAAGCATTCTGGATGATGCTACTGCCGGCTGCGCTTCGATAACCACCCGCACAGTGAACAACAATGGGCTTGTTAAATGGTATCTCTAAAACCCTTTCGCGTAGTTCTGGCAAAGGGATAGCGATTGCATTTTTAAATACCGGATGTACTTTAACCTCACCCGGATTCCTGATATCCACAATGGTATAGTTCTGCGGATTAGTTCTGAATTGCTCAACGTCTAATGTTTCCATTATTTCCTTTCCATCATTTCCTACAAAAGCCTGCTCTATAAATACTTCATAGCCGATCTTAGCACAACGCAAAACCAATTTCTCTAACTCACTATCGCTTTCAGCGATCAGGTAAAAAGCTTCCCCGGGCGAAATGATGCTTCCGAGCCAAGTTTCAAACTTACCACAATGCTGTATATTAATAGAACCGGGGGGATGCCCGCTTTTAAATGCCCCTTCCGGCCTGGCATCTACCACAAAAATATTTTTATTGATTTTAACTGGTTTACCAACAGATACTCCCTTTAATGAATCAGCTAAATCCGGTGCGCCGCGCTTATTTAGTTCCACATCATAAGGAAAATACTTAGGTACAAAAGGCTGATCCTGCAAAAGCACCTTCATAAATTCGGCTTCGCTCATTGCCTGTAGCGACCAATTGCTTAATTTCTCAGCGCCGACGGTACTGTTATTGGCCTCACTTAAAGCCTTACCACAAAGTGTTCCAGCCCCATGCGCAGGGTAAACAATGACGTCATTATCAAGCACCATTAACTTATCCCGGAGTGAATGATACATTTTGGCTGCTAATTCTTCCCTCTTAGCTGTTAGGTTACCTGCACTCTCACGTAGGTCTGGCCTGCCGCAATCCCCGATGAATAAGGTGTCACCTGTAAATACCGCTTTGTCTTTACCATCGTGCATTAATACGATGGAGATACTGTCAGGAGAGTGGCCGGGCGTGTTTAAAGCTTTTAACATGATCTTGCCAAAACTGATACTATTTCCATCATCAAAAGTTTGATGCGGATACGCAGCGCCTACTAATGCAGAACAATAAATGGTCGCGCCAGTTGTTTGATGCAATTCTAAATGCCCGCTTACAAAATCGGCATGCGGATGGGTTTCGATTACGCCGATGATCGTCGCTCCATTATTTTCAGCATAAGCCAAATAATGGCTTACATCCCGTGACGGATCTATTAGAATTATCTTCCGGTCACATTCACTTAAAATAGCATAGGAATAGTGAGACAGTCCTTTATCTTCAAATTGTTCGATTTTCATTTTAGCTGTTATTATTAATGAGGCAATTTCTCCCTTAACAAACCATAGGTCCATGTTCCCGCAATCGCGCTTAACAGCGTAACAATGATTACCCAAAAGCCGCTGCCGATTTCAGCAAACAGCGGCCCCGGACAAGCGCCCGTAATTGCCCAGCCCAAACCAAATATCAATCCGCCATAAACATTCCCCCAATGAAATGTTTTGTCAGGAATAACAATTTGCTCTCCGTGTATGGTCTTTAACTGGAACCGTTTGATGAGTTGAATTGAAATGATACCCACGACTATCGCGCTGCCAATAATCCCATACATATGAAAGGCTTGCAAGCGGAACATTTCCTGTATCCTGAACCAAGAGATCACTTGTGATTTGACGAGGATAATACCGAAGAGCATCCCCACTACCAAGAACTTTAGACTTTTCATAACTGTAATAAATAAGGTAAAATAAACCAGGTCATCACAAATCCGCCGATCATAAAGCAACAGGTTGCTATTAAAGATGGCCACTGTAAAGAAGAGATCCCCATGATGGCGTGACCAGAAGTGCAGCCTCCCGCATACCGGGTTCCGAAACCAACCAGGAAACCACCCACAACAATAAAAATAAATCCACGCAGTGTTAATAGCTGGCTAAAGCTGAATATATCCTGCGGCAATAAACCGCTAAAATCCTTGACACCTTCCTGCTGCAGCAGTGCTGTCGTATGTGGATTGATATTAACCTGTCCGGAGTTCGAAAGCAGGTTGGTAGCAATAAAGCCGCCTATAATAATCCCGGCTGCAAAAAAAAGATTCCAGCTCTCCTTTTTCCAGTCATACTTAAAGAATGAAATATTGGAGGGGATGCAGGCAGCGCAGACCTGCCTAAGCGTTCCGGAAATACCAAAAGTTTTATTACCTAAAAGTAATAAAGCTGGTACGATCAACCCGATCAGGGGACCTGCCATATACCAGGGCCAGGGTTGTTTAATGATATCCATATTATTTTGTTAAAGTTGTGATCAATACAAATATGCCCATCAGCAACACAAACCAGCCAAAAGCAGGCTTTAGTTTTGTTTCGCTTATATATTTGGTTAAATAGCTGCCCGTTATAATTCCGGCTATGGCAAATGCTGAAAACAGCAATAAGAATTTATAATCGATTGGGGCATGTCGGCTTATGTCACCCAATACGCCTAACAATGAACTGATGGTCATTACCATTAAGGATGTGCCCACGGCTTTTTTCATGGATAAACCGGCAAACAAAACCAGCGATGGAATGATTAAAAAGCCACCGCCCACGCCTACAAAACCGGTGATGATGCCAACTATAATACTTTGGATCACCAATTTGTTATAGCTCAACTGTGAGTCGGAAACTAAAATTTCTTTTTTCTTTCTGATCATAGAAATAGAAGCGGTCAACATTAATACCGCGAAAACAAGCATTAATAATACCGGCTTGGTCAATTCAAACGAACCAATATTGAGCAGATGATGCGGCATGGCGGGCATCACCCATTTACGCATGATGAATACGGCTATTAATGATGGGATACCAAATACAAAAGCTATTTTAAAATTGACGTTACCTTTTCTATAATGGCTTATCGCGCCCGCCGAGCTGGTTAACCCTACTACAAACAGGGAATAGGTTGTCGCTATAACAGGGTCGATCAAGAAAAAATAAACTAATATGGGGACAGTGAGAATAGAACCGCCACCGCCGATCAAACCTAAAGACAGACCTATTAATATTGCCGCCGCGTATCCTGCTATTTCCACTCATTTTTTGATTAGGAAACAAATGTACCAGGATGCAGACTGTGAATTGGTGACCTATGTTACAGAGGGATATTTAAAGTGATTTTATTTCTGGAGAGCGTAATTAATTCCTGTTTTTCCATTTGTTTAAGCAGTCGGGAGATCACCTCGCGGGTGGTGCCCAATTCTTCAGCCAGTTGCTGATGCGTTATACTGAACTCATTGGATCCATAAACACTGGCCTTTCTCTTCAATAGGGTAACTATCCGGTCGTCTAACTTTTGGAAGGCAACTGCATTGATCACATCCAGCAACTCTTCAAAGCGTTTATGGTAAAGTTTAAAGATAAAGTCGGCCCATTCCGGATACACCTTTATCCATTCGCTGGCTTTTGCTATCGGCAACATTAGCACTTCCGAATCTTCTTCTACCACCAATTTGACCTTGCTGGTATCTTCATGTATCCCGGCCAAAAAAGACATAATGCAGCTTTCGCCGGGTTTGATGTAATAAAGTAGTATTTCCCTGCCATCCTCGTCCTGCCGCATCACGCGCATGCTGCCCGAGAGAACCACTGGTATCGACCGGATATAGCTATTAGATTGCATCATCACCGTTTCAGCAGGCAATGTTTTAAGTTGGCTGTTGGCGCGCAGTTCTTCTTCTAAAATTGCTCCGAATAATTTCATAGAACAAAGATAGCGGAACTAATGGTTTTAAATTAGTTACAATACCTGGCTATTATTCTGCTTGTTTTTGGTAAATAACGCTTTTACCTGACAGGTCATCGTTAATGCGCTTACCGCCAGATACATGGTTAACGGAGCAATAAAGATCATGGTATGGGTGTGTAAATACCAGTCTATAGCGGATAATGCCGGCATAAATACGACGATCATCCCCCTAATACCTGCTTCTTTATAAGAAAGGTTTTGTGGGGCATCTTTATCAAACGAACCTGTTTTGGTGTTTATCCCGATCACAGCCTTATCTTCCAATGCAATATGTTCTATTTTTTTTTGCGGGAGCGTAAGAGAATTTACATGCTTTTCCGGTTACTAAAATTTTAGGGTCGATAACTAATTGATGAGTTTTCATGATGTTTTCCTTCTGTTTTGATACTCAAAGGTCAATCATAAAAGCAAGCGGTTTTTATCATAAAGCCGGATTGATAATAATCCTTAGTTATCAAATAGCTTGATAGCTTTTCGTAAAACGCACAAACAATTCTGCCAATGATGATGGCTGCCCGTGCGGCTGAATAAAATAGAACGGGCGTTCAATGGTTAGGTCTTTAATATCTACTATTTTCAAAGTATTTGCCTTAAGTTCATTTAATATAGACTGAACAGAAAGGAAGGCGAAACAATTGCTATGCATCAGGTATGATTTAATGCTCTCAGTTCCTCCTAACTGCATTTCTGTATGCAGGTCGGCGATTTTGATATTAAAGGGCTTTAAGGCGTGCGCGATCACATCCAGTGTACCTGAGCCTGGTTCACGTAATAACAGCGGCAGAGTTTTTAAATCCTCCGGTTTTATAAAGTCTTTTTTGATCGTGTTATTTTTGATACTGCAAACCAGTACCAGTTCATCTGCTATAAATTCCTGGTATTTAATCTGCGGGTTACGGTGTATTCCTTCTACAATACCGAGGTCAATTTCTTTATTTAACAGTGCCTGCTCCATTTGCTCGGTGTTTCCGGTAACCAGGTTAACTTGCACCTCTTTAAATTTTTGATGGAATTGGGCTAAAACCGGTGGAATCACATACTGTGACACCGTATTGCTTCCGCCGATACGCAAAGTTCCCGAATGCTGTTTAATCAGCAGGTTCATATCAAATTCCAGTTCTTTGTAGATTGCAAGAAGTTTGTCAGCATATTGCAGCAACGTATCGCCCGCCGGGGTCAGTTCGATCTTTTTATTGCCGCTCCTTTCAAAAAGGGTAGTTTTATATTCTGCTTCCAATTCCTTGATGTGTTTGGTAACCGCGGGCTGGCTGATATATAACTCAGCTGAGGCTTTGGTGAAATTAAGCCTTTTGGCTACCGTATAGAATACTTGTAAGCGGAAATCTAACATAATCTTATATAAGGTTTATCATCAGTTTACTTGGACGATAAGGTAAAGTTATTGATTTAATTCCAACCCCATTTTTTAAATATCTTGTGGCCCGCTGCGCTTTGCAGGAACTGAACAAATTGGTTAGCCTGCGCAGTATGCTTACTATTAGTAGCCAATGCAACTGGCGTTCCCCGGTATAAATGCAGTGAAATCGGTAATTCAACTATTTGAGTAATCGTTTTCAGGTTTTGATGCCATGAGGCATAGGTGATCCAGGCGTCATAGTGATTATCTTTTTTCCAGGCATCTATCCCTAAAGCGGTATTGGTGAAAGAACCTGCGATATTCTGTTGAATGCTACCAATGAGATTTTCTTTCCCGGCAATATCTTCCCACAATCCAAATTGCCCTGCGCCGTTCACATCTAAAATATGTATTCCCGGCCTGGTCAGGTCTTTCAGTGTTTCAATATGTTTAGGGTTTCCCGGCCTGACCAAAATTGCAGCTCTTCTTTTATACAACTCCACTCTTGTACCGGCATCAACCATTCCCGGATGGGCCTGGATAAACTGCGTGAGCATATACTCGGCACCACCATAAATTACATCGGCATTTTGCTGAGCCTCCGTCAGCCATTTAGGCTCTGGGCCTCCCGTTACGATTACAGGGATACCTGTCTTTGCGGTAAATACTTTAGCGCAATCCTGCATCGCGGATAGCGGGCCACCGGGGCCATAAACATGCAGGGTATCGGTTTGGGCGAAAACTGACAGGCAACCTATGGTGGCGATCAGCAATAACATATATATTTTCATCTTATTTAGTTGTAAAGCCGTATTTGCGGTAAATCGCTTTGGCCGTCGGGCTGATCAAAAAATCCATAAAATCTTTCGCTGCCTGTGCATGCGGTGCATTTTTCATTTGACCAGCAACGTAAGTGGCGTTGATGTTATCTTTAGCGGGTATCTCTATCAGGTCTGTCGGGTGCTTGATCGTCATTTGATAATAAGCCTCACTATACCATACGGGGGCCGCGTCTGATTGGTTGTACATGATGCGCATCGGTGTTTGACGGTGATGGATCTGCGTTAAGTAGGTAGTGCTATCTTTTACCTTGTCTTCCATAATGGTTTTGCGCAATGTTTCGGTACCAGCCAATAAATAAGCCTCTTCAATGCGCTTGCCAATACCTTCCCATTCCGGGTTAGGCATACTCACCCTTACGTCTGCGCGGCCCAGGTCTTTCAGTCCTTTTACATTTTTAGGGTTGCCTTTCTGCACCATAATCGCTAAACGGTTATAAGCATAGGGTTCTGTTCTGCTAAAGTATTCGGGCATCTGGTCGGTGCGACTTTTGCCCGCGGTATATACATCCGGTTGTAAGGTGATGCGCATATTGCCGATGGTGATAGAACCACCGATGATCTGCTTAGCTAAAATTCCCGGCGGTAAAGTTTCCGCGAAAATGCGCTGGTATTGCGGGTGTTCCTTTTTAAATGCTGCCATCAGGTCGTCAATACACATGAACTGATTCCCGGCAAAGAATACAACTAACTGCGGATCGTTAATGTCGCCAAAAAGATCGGGCACGTTATCTACGCCTGGTACGGTAAACATAACCTTACTTTCCGGCGGTGTATTCCATGGCGGATCAAAGCGGTGATCCTGGGCTTTTACCTGGCTGCTCAGAGCGGATATTATTGCTATTGCGAATGTTATTTTATGAAGATATTTCATAATCTGTTATTTACAATTTAAAGTTGTGATACGAATTACGGATGTACGGTTGCCCAGCCTTCATATTGACGGATAATGATCTCACCATTGCCACTCGGCACATAGGAAATAAAAGGGAAAAGGTCAGCTTTATCGATCTTTCGCTCCCTGATCGTGTTGCTGCATTGGGCTAAGACTACGCCTTTTGCCTGCAAGTCTTTCAAAGCCTGTTCGTAAGCGCCGTTTTTCATAAATACGGCTACGCCATCACCAAATGCAACTAATTCGACATGCAGTTTACCTTTCAGCCGTGGATCTTCAATCGCGTTGTCGATATTACGCAGGGTCCCTTTGATCTTTTTCTCGTCGTTAGAATTAAGGATGTACAAAGCATTGTAATGTTTAAGTTTAGCCTCGGCACCGGTAAAGGTGGCCGGGTCTGTTTGTTGCGCTGTGGCAGGTTTTACAAAAGCCATCAGGGCGAATGCTGCGAGTAGGAAAGTGTACTTTTTCATGGTTTCTATTTGTTTACGATTTTTTACTGGTTAATTCTTTTTGTGCGTCTTTTATTGGTTTGAATGGGCCGAGTTTGTGTTGCTTTTCGCTGTAGCCATCCGCATAGGGGCCAAACGGGAAATCGATCGGTTTTTTCTTCAGGTCGGTCCAATCCTTGTGCTGGTCTTTATGCGGCCTGGGTTGCGAATTAACAAACGCTGCTACATTCCAGGCCTCTTCGTCTGTCAGCTGCGGGCTTTGGTAAGTAGCACCAAAAGGCATATTGTTTTTTACGAATCCGGCAAAGTTGGTCAGCCTGTACATTCCTGCACCATCGTTATAGCTATGCTTTCCCCAGAGCGGTGGGTTGGCATAGGTTTTTTGATCTGCGTTCAAAAGGCCTTCACCATTGGAGCCATGACAGCTCTGGCATTTCATGACAAAAACCTCTTTACCTTTTGCCGGGTCAGCCGCATGATCCATAAAAGCTATTTTTTCAGTAGCACTGCCGAATAGCTTTTGGCCTTTCTTCACATCCTTGCCTAACCATTTCATGTAGGCCAGTATAGATTGTACTTCTTTACCTAGTATATCAGGCACCTTGCCCGCTAAACTGCGCTCAAAGCATTCTGCAATACGCTCTGAAGCAGGTTCTACTTTACCACTGCGTCCGCTCATTTTTGGATAACTAGTAACGAAACTGGCATAGTCATTCCCAAATAACTTGGTGCCGCCTGCCAGGTGGCAGTTCTGGCAATTCATCCCATTGGTGATCATGGCTACACTTCCTTTGGGCCCTAAGTATTGGGCCGTATGCGCGATCAGCTCGCGGCCGTAACGAATAGCATCACCTGCTTTACCTGCAGGGATGGTACTTTCATCAGGCGCTTTCCAGGCATCAGCAGGGATAGAACGGGGCGTAGTAACGGCAGAGGCTTCGTTTGACAGGATACTTCCCGTCGATGTGGTTGGCTTGGTTACGGTCGATCTGGTTGAACCTATATTAGATAAAGAGATAATAACTATAGCAATGCAGGCAACTGTGATACAACTAATATAAACCGTGTACCGCGACAGTTTAACTACCGTTTTTATAAGCTCTTTTTGTGATTCCGGATTTTCCATTTACTGTCTTTTGTGATTGATATACCAAAAGTACAGTCAAAAAAGACGTTCGTTATATCGTAAAATGTGATGTTCAATAACCAAATGTTATGAATCACGCATCAGATACTGGCGCACCTTTGAAAATCCACTACGCATAATGATGATCTCATCTTATGTACGATGAAACCGCGCTCAATCTAAGTATTTCGGGGCAAACGATTTTATAGGAAAAAATAGCGGCTTTAATTGCCGGATAACGGATCTATTTACCATTATGAAAAACATCATAATCAAGCTACTAACGTGGTTCGGCTACTCTAAAATCATGTTAAAACTAACGATTCTGTTTCATATGTGCTGAGTCGCAAAAGTTATCGGCATTTTCAACAAACGCTTTGAGATGTCAATTTTCCTAATACTATTACCTGGAAATCGATCTTGCTATATTCTTTTTTTGACGATTCTTTCCGTAAACCGCCTCATCATCAACATCGTCACGGATGTCAAAGGTTACAGGAGTGGTAAAATCCTCCAGTGAATGCTCGATATTAGCAGTTTGCCCGGCAATGCTTTCTTGATTAGCAAGCTCAATATCGCTTTCAGATATTCTTAAGTCGAAGTAACCCATTTCTATCCGTTCATTTAAACTGCCATTCTTTTGGACGTTGGCATAAGCCATGGTTTCCTTCAGTTGCCTGTCAAATTCAAATAAGCTGTCAAAGAGACCTTCGCCGCTTTGCTTGAACGCAACTCGGTCGAACTGACCCATCTTTTTAGAATGTTCTTCATTCTTCCCACGTGAATTATTCATCGGGCTAAGTTTGATCGTATTGGTAGCATCTTTCCTAGATACAATTACCTGTATGTGTAATTGCTCACCATCCTTCCTGTCGCCGCGCGTTTTTAAGCCTTGTTTGACTTCAGGATCAGTGTAAATATAATAACGATAGTTTTCAAGTTTGGCAAACCAAACCAGGTCTTCATGGCTATTCACGCCTTCGCGCTTGAAGTTCTGTGCATAGGCATCCATAACCCGGACTGCAAAACCCTTTAACTGACTTTTCACACCATCATCGCCATATTGCTCCCTTAGAAATGCGATTTCCTTTTGGCTTGGGCTAATATTAACCAGGAAGAATTTGGCATCAGCCTTACCTAATTTGGCGATATTATTATCTATGGTTTTCATCACCTGATAGGGGTCAATATCGACCGTTTTGCCGTTGAACCAGTCTTCGGGTTGGTTTTTCTTTTCGATCCGGTTCTCTTTTTCCAGGTAATGCACCAGCCCACTGCTGCTCCCTTTGTTGGCCGCTTCCTTGCTGTCACTGATATTGATAAACATATTGTCTCCCTAATTAATTACAATAACCGCACTTGTTCTTTGGTAACTGCAATCAGCTCTTCTTTTTCCCTACTTGATATCATCATGGTAAACGCTTCCCTCGATTTTATATAAGCCTCCAAAATGGAAATGAACTGCGCTTTCAGCATTTCTTTACTTTTCTGACTTTGTAATATCGCCTCCATCAGCCGGGCCATTTCGCCGACCATGTTTGCCAGGGTATGCTGATTATTCAGTACATCCACATTATGAGTCAGCACTTCTGTATTAAATCGATCGATGATCTGCCGCTGGGATTCACCGACCCTGTCCAGCATCGTTTTAATAGGAACCAGCAGCATGTTTTCCTGTGTTTTGATAAAGCCTATATATTGTTGGTGGTTTTTCAGCAGAGTGTTTTTCAAAAGCTCATCATTCAGGTCTATAGGGTCTTTCTTACTTTTATAAAAATAATCGACCATCTGAATAAAAACCTGGCGCTTTGTACGGCCCAGCTTTAGGGCGATCTTTTCAAACTTTTGATCAACCACTACGGGGTATCGCACTGATCTTACATTAATGTCTTCCATTGTTCTAATCCATTTGTCCGCATAAGCCTTAATTCAGGTTTATAGGGTTGTCCAGTTATAAGGAATACTGCCAAGTATTCTTTTTCTTTTATTTTTCAGCCAGGAACCGCCTAAAGTATCCCCGGAGGATACGCAAAACCCCCGTATCGAAGCGTAGGGCAAGCAAAGTAGGGCTCTGCCCAACTTCCGCTTGCTCCTTTTCTTCCATGAAGAAAAGGACGATGAAGATCCCTGAACTTGTTCGATGCGGTCATAAAAAAGTGGTTAAAATTTTTGATTATTGCCCTGCCGATATAGCGATAGACTGATAAATAGTTATAGCGATAGTCTCGGCTGATGCGCTCGCAGAGCACTTGTTCCCAATGAACAAGTGCTCTGCGAACTTTGAACTTGTTCTACATGCCGTTCATCGTGCTTCAGTTTCATCTTACGCTAAATTCGGCCAGTAAACCAGGCTCTCTTGTTTGGGACTGAAACTTGGTTGGTAGCGTATGTATCCATATTCATCCAATTCACGAATGCACTTGTGATACGTTGCCACCGAAGCAATCTTGGAATATACCATCAGTTGTTTGCGGGTAATGCCAAAAGGATTGTCATAGCCGCTTTTTTGCCAGGCAGCGAACAAGGCAGCGCATAAGCTGATATGCGTACTGGAAAGGTGCTGGTCTTTTCCCATACGCCTGACCAGCCTGCTGTAATCCGCAAATGCGAGGTTTATTTTGGTTTGCATCAGCGCTGATTCCCTTCCAGTATTTTTGTGATATCCTCCAGCTTGTAGTACATCATCCCGCCGATCTTGGTATAGCGCAATGTGCCATTGATCCGCAGGTTTTGTAAGGTACCGGGAGAAATGCTCAGCATCTTCCGGACCTCCGCACTTTTGAGCCATTGTTTGGATTGCCCTGTGCCAGGCTTGATCATTTCCTTGATCTCGTTCAGTAATTCGGTTTTGAAGATTTTTAAATCTTCCTTTGATAACAGGTCCACATTCATAAAATAGTTGTTTAGTAGATGAATAAATAATAATTTGACATCCCTCCATCCCCTGAACAGGCATGGGTAGGCTCGCTGACTAAGGATTATAGAAGATCAGCCGGTTTTGCAACCAAAGCAAATGTAAATATATGTTTTGATAAAATAAAATACATCAAAACTTATGATATATTTGCAGTGCGATCATGTTCATTCAATTTAATACGGATCGGCGTTATTTGCGATAGTTGAGGTGTAAATAAATTTTAGCAGCCTATCAAAAACCGCCAAAAGCCACTGAAAATAATTTAAAAAAAAGTAAAAAAATTGAGAATCTCTTTTAAAACCTATTTCAATGACCGGCTAAAGCAGGTCAGTTTTCATGGGGTAACCACGCATCCGCTATATGTGCAGGTAACATATGAGCGCAGGACCATTTTTTTTAAGAGTTATTATTTCGAGCTATTGTCCAAAGAGCGCTATTTACTGACCATACCGGGAACCGGTATCCGAAAAGGGCCAGAACTGCTGGATGTGATTAAAATAGAAACTGAAGTCATTAAATTTATTATTGCCAGGCACTCCGATGATTTTTCGCTGGAACTCTTTAAAAGGGAATACGCTCATTACAGCAAAGACCTGTGTGACGAAATGGAAAGCGGGTTTATTAATTACCTGCATACCTTCTTCTGGGATGAGGGTATGCCTGCACTAGGAGATATTATGCTGTATGGCAGTAAAAACGTGATTGCCTTTGATGCTGTTAGGGATATGAAAAGCTCGTTTAATAAAACCGTTTATGATAAACTGATTGAAAACTCATTCTACTACGCGCCGCCATATTTATCTGTTTACGGTTTTATGAAAGAAACCAAACAATGGCCGATGCTGTTATTAACGGCGATGGAATGGGAACAGCCGGAAACTCAAGCAGCGTTTAGGGAATATGCCAGCATAAACTTTCCTGGAATGGATCCGGAAAAACTGAATAGCCAGGTCAACGACTGGGCTCGATTACAAATAAAATAAAGTAGCAATAGGATTGAACAATGCATACCATTTTTTCAACTTGAGCAACAATTGAGTTAAACCGGGTGAAAACTCAAGGGTGGGCGGCCGCTGAAAACAAAAACACTTTTGCCCATTTACATGCCCTTGAATTTTCATCCCGGTTTGGCCTAAATTCGCGAAAGGGTGAAAAAAGGAATGTAACGATGGTGGGGTGGCGAAAAGGCTGTCGTGAGCATAGCGAATGTTAGCCTGCGAGTAAGGAAAAGCTGTTTCCGGAATGCAGCATTGCGGAATGTGGAAACGGCTTTTCCTGATGGTTTTCACTACCTGCCTATAGTATAATCCCGGCCTCGCTCTTCGTCATTGTCCCGCTTCTCTGAAATTTTACCGTAGCGACCTGCAATTTGGTTAATGATCAGCGCTGCGTTTTTAGGCAGCTTATCGCTCAAATAAATTAGTTGCTGTTTTTGAATGCTCATCACAGACCTTAATTTATGATAGTCACCTGTGGCATCAATAATCTCCAGGTTGTCAAAACGGCCGGCAAAATATTCCAGATTTTTAAGCCCTTCATTGTAATTATACAGAATGCTGGCATCGTCGATATAATGGCCCCCTGCTTTTACGCGGGCTGCAACACGAGCCATCGACTCGGGAATACTTTGTAAAACAAGATATATCATATTAGTTTCGTAGCCATAGGATTTGAACCGTTCAGCAATATCCATCAATAAATGATCCCTGAAATTTGTTTCAATGACAAAATCCCTATTTTTCTTAATTGCTAATTCTATACAATCCTGAAAATATTGTTGAAATGCATGTCCAATACTTTCCGGAGGATAATTGGCGTATTTTAAAGCTATAGCGGCCTGTTCTTTATCCGGATCAAAGATAAATGCACCAGCAGGGGATAAATCCTTTGAGAAAGTCGATTTACCTGCTCCATTTGGCCCCGCTACAAAAATGAGCTGGGGTTGGGTTTTCATATCTACAGAACTTTAATAACCTGGATATTGTCAACGCCTAGTACCCTCACGAGCTCTTTATGATCACGGTATTCATGAACCATAATATCATCGGCAGGACATAACTTTTCATCAAAATAAACAATATAAGAATTGTTGTCCCATGCCTCTTGCGTTAGCATTTCTGCTGTCGGTCTAAGTCTTTCAGAGAGTTCTTCTGCTGACATTTCAAAAACAGATTTTCTGATGGGTTCAATCACAGCGGTGGTTGTTGGATTGTTATTAATTGTTCTCATACAAATATAATTATTTAAGTGAATTGATTTTTTAGTTGCTGGATTTTCATTTTCTTATTTAAAAAGCACCTGCTTTATACTTCTCTTTTAACACCGCCATATCCTTGCTGACTTTCATGTCTAATATTTTTGCATAATGCTGGGTAGTTTTGATATTAGTATGCCCTAGCATTTTTGAGACGGTCTCGATCGGCACCCCATTAGACAAAGTAACCGTTGTTGCGAAGGTGTGCCTGGCGGTGTGAAAAGTAAGCTCTTTGTTGATGCCGCAAACCCCGGCAATTTCTTTCAGGTAGGCGTTCATCTTTTGATTGGTCGAGACGGGCAATGCTTTACCTTTGATATTGCAAACAGGATCATTGCTATATTTCTCCAGTATCGTCAGCGCTGCGGGTAATAAAGGCACTTTGGTCGGTGTATCCGTTTTTAAACGTTTAGTGACGATCCACATCTCTTCGTCAGCGCCTTTTATGATCTCCGACTGCTTTAGTTTTTGTACATCTGCATAAGCCAGGCCTGTGAAACAACAAAAAAGAAAAATATCCCTGACCTGGTTTAGCCGGTCTGTATCGAAAGCTTTCTCTGATATTTGTCTAATTTGATCGGCATTAAGAAATATCCTGTCTACCTGTTTTACTTTGGCTTTATAATTTACAAAAGGATCTTTCTCTAACCATCCGCTGGCCAGGCAGATGCGGATGATCTTTTTGAAGTTCTTAATGTATTTAACCGCTGAGTTGTTGGCGCATTTTTTTTCGGAACGCAGGTAAAATTCATAATTACTGATAAAATCATGGTCGACAGCTTTAATATCGATATCTGCTACCTGGTATTTCCACTCCATAAAGCTTAGGGTGTGGCGCAAAGATGTTTCATAACGCGTTAGGGTACCTGCCGCATATTCGTTGCCGACTAACGCTGCTATCTTTTTGTTATGGTCTTTAAAAACATTGATCAAGGTCCTCAATTTTTCGGTTTTACCCAATAACTTGTTTTTAAGTAAGTCTGCGGTTATCAAAACTCCAGCTTCTGTTAACGTTTTGTGCGCCTCATAAACCTGCGATTGCAGGTTGTCAAGATAGGCGTTAAACGATTTGATTTCTTCTTTAGTGCCACGAAAGCGCCCTAATTTGCTGTTCCAGTTGGCAGGCAGGCATTCCCTGCAGGAGGTAGTTTCGGCGCGTTTACCATTTACAGTAATACGCAAATAGACGGGCATTGGCCCTTTTTCATAGTTTTTTGGCCTCTTTAAATAAAAGAGCAAGCTGAATGTAGTTTTCATACGGTTTTAAGCGTTAAAAGTGAAACAAAAGTAAGCTTGCAATTAGAACTTCACAAGATGTTCAACACTTGAACAGGTTGAATATCAAATAGATAAGTAGATATTGGTGAGTAAGAGAATCTCTGAAATTACTCACCGAATTACGCACTTCTTTATAGCGATTTGGTGAATATTATAGTCATTTAGCCTAAAAACAAAAGCCTGCAATCATTTGATTTGCAGGCTTCTATCTGTTTTTCATATTGAACTTGGCGGAGAGGGAGGGATTCGAACCCTCGATACACTTTTGGCGTATACACACTTTCCAGGCGTGCTCTTTCGACCACTCAGACACCTCTCCGGAGGTTATAAGGAGCGCAAAGGTAAAAATATAACGCTTATGGGCAATAAAAAAGCAGCCCCCTAATATTAGGGGGCTGCTAAACGAAAACTCTAACTCACAAAAACTAAACTTATATGCTGTATTTAACTAACTATTATAATAGATGGTTATTTACCGCAAAGGTTTAAACGGTTTTAAATTATTTGGTGATTATGCAGATGTATATTTTAGTTATGTTTGCTGCGGATTTGCCAATAAGGGCATTATAAAAAAGCTTGTTTTGTTTCGATGCTGAACATCAACGAGATCAAAAAACCCATAGCTGCAGAAATAGACGTTTTTGAAGAGAAATTCCGCTCTTCGATGAAAAGCTCTGTACCCCTGCTTGATCGTATTACCCATTACATTGTTAAGCGTAAAGGCAAGCAAATAAGGCCCATGTTTGTGTTTTTTTCGGCCAGTATATGCGGCGGAATTAACGAAAGTACCCACCGCGGAGCGGCCCTGGTAGAGCTTTTGCATACTGCTACACTGGTGCACGATGATGTGGTTGATAACTCGTACCAGCGCCGGGGCTTTTTCTCGATAAACGCTTTATGGAAAAACAAGATAGCCGTGCTGGTGGGCGATTACCTGCTATCAAAAGGCTTGCTGCTGTCTATTGATAACGGCGATTTTAAGCTGCTTAAAATAGTATCAGAAGCGGTAAAGCAAATGAGCGAGGGCGAGTTGCTGCAGATTGAAAAGGTAAGACGAATGGATATTGGCGAAACGGTATATTACGAAGTGATACGCCAAAAAACAGCTTCGCTTATCGCATCCTGCTGTGCATGTGGTGCGGCATCGGCCGGTGCCGATGATGCCACTATCGAAAAAATGCGCCTGTTTGGCGAGAAGATAGGCATCGCTTTCCAGATAAAGGATGATATGTTTGATTTTGGTACCGATGATGTGGGTAAACCGCTAGGCATTGATATCAAAGAAAAAAAGGTGACCCTGCCGCTTATATATGCCTTAAATAATGCCGATAGCAGCGAGAAAAAGCACATCATTAACCTGGTAAAAAACCATAACGACGACTCGAAGAAGATAAACGAGATCATCAGGTTTGTTAAGGAAAAGGGCGGGTTGCAATATGCCGAAACGCAAATGAAAACCTACACCGCCGCAGCCTTTGATATTTTAAATACTTTCCCCCCCGGCGAAGCCCGCACAGGCCTGGAGCAACTGGTGCGCTTTACCACCGAGCGTAATAAATAGAGCCAAATATTAACTTTGACAAATTTTTAAAAGTCGCTATCGCTCGTTCGGGATGGCATTTAAAAAAGGCTGTCATTTCGAACGACGGAGGAGGAGAAATCTTGTTCATTATGCAAATTCACCACCTGTCATTCGAACAAGATCCCTCCTCGCTATCGCTCGTTCGGGATGACATGGTGGATATAGTGTCTACTTCTGCTGTATGGTTATCCCATTCATATTCATAACACGGGCTACCATACCCCAGCCATAAAAATAATTAGTTACCCGCACCATCAACAGGTTATTGCCGGCCTTAAGCGGCACTTCAAATGTGGTGTTGGCTATATCCAGCCTGCCATCGGGGTATTTACGTATGGGTTGCGGGTAGTCGTTTTTATCCATGTAAAGCAAGCCGCCGTTTATATATACATGCACAAAATCGCTAAAGCCCAGTTGCATTTTTATCACCTGGTCGGTTTTTGAATGTATATTGGTTTTTAACCATACAAAGCGGTTTTTATTTTGCACGCCGCCGCCCCGGTTCTCAACCCCGCCAAACTTGCGCGTCAGGTTTATCAGTCCGCGTCGCTCGGCTAATATGGGCTCAAATTTGCTGGTATCATTCGGCATGTCGTCTTTCAAAAACTCCTGGCCGGCCTCTAACTGGCGTGGGGTAGTAACATCCCAGCGGCGTATGTAGTTAACGTCGTGGTCGGTAAGGTCGGCACCTGCCTGTGGCGATAGCCATTCTGTTTCATTCGGCTTTATCACCAAATTGGCAAAGTAGGCCTGCCCGTCAAAAGCAATGCTGCCGTTTTGCGTATCGCCCTCCAGGCGGGGTATTTGCAGCGTAGGTTTGGCCATATCATTTAAATACACCAGCATTTGCATGCCCGATATAACCAGTTTAAAGTGGTTCCAGCCGGTATTGTTAATAGCCGCGGGTGCCTGGTAGTGGTTCATCATATCCCAAAGGTTTACCCCATGTAGTATGGGCGCGTATTGTATGGCATCGTTACGCTGTTCGGTTTCGTCGGGCTTGCAGCGCAGGTACACCAATTCGCTTTGGTTGGGGTTTTGCTGCCTAAAGTAAACGCTTAAAAATGCCCCACCTTTAAAGGGTAGCGGCTCGGCATCAAACTCAATGGTGCCGTTGGTAAAATCAACACCCTTTAATGTTACCAGTTGATTGCCGGGCAATATCTTCATGGCGTTAACGCCCTTGTAGTTTACGTATTCTACCTTTTGTTTAGTGGTATCAAAAGCAGCGGCCTGCATAGCAATATGCAATTCTTTTGCTTTGGCTGTTTTTTTGGTTTGCGCAAAAAGGGGTTGCATGGTAAGCAGGCAAAACAGTAACATTGTTAACTGTTTAAGTTTGTGGGGATAAGGTTTATTTTTCATCTTTATTTTTGTTTTTGATAAAGTTGAGGCGATACAGCGGTAAACCCATATTCAAGTACATTCAAATACGTTCAAAGGCTTTAAGCAATGGGGAAAGAAGAATTTTACGTAATAAAGGCGCGCCTGCTGGCCGAACAGGCACTGGCCTGGGGCGACAGCACCGAATGGAGCGACCTTGATTTTGAAAAACTTGGAGAACGAATATTTGACAAAACCGGCAGCCTGCTTAGCATCACCACACTAAAAAGGCTATGGGGCAGGGTAAAGTACGATAGCTCGCCCAATGCCGCCACCCTAAATGTGCTTGCCCGCTTTATTGGTTTTGCCGACTGGCGCGGTTTTAAGCAGCATATAGATGCCGAAAGGCCTGTTATTGCACCGGTAAAAACATCTACGCAAAAAAAGAAAAGCTATTTCCCTGTTGTTTTAGCGGCGGCTATAACGGCTGTTATTTTAGGCGTTATCATCGCCTGGAGCTTTAAACCCAAACCTGTTAAGGCCATAAACCTTAGTGTCCCCGTTAAGTTTAGCAGCCGTAAGGTAACAGAAGGCCTGCCTAATTCGGTAGTGTTTAATTACGATGTATCGGCTTTGGGGGTTGATAGCGTTACCCTGCAACAATCCTGGGATACCAGGCGCAACGAACGCCTGTCGGCCAATCTAAAGGAGCATACTTCTATTTATTATTACCCCGGCTACTTTGGCGCCAAACTGCTGGTAAATGGCCATACTATTAAGGAGAGCCCCGTGTTTATTAAAACCAATGGCTGGATGGGTATTATTGAAAAGGACCCGGCACCTACTTACCTAAGCAATGCCGATATACACCTGCCCGGTGGTATGGGTATATCAGCAAAAACCTTGGCTGCCAAAGCAGGCACTACCGTGTTTAATAACTTTGAGATAAGCTTTAATAATGTGCGCGAATTTAAGGGCTTAAACGGTGGCGATTTTATACTGACCACCACCCTGCAAAATACATCGACCGCACAGGAATCATCGTGCCGCAAGGTGAGGGTTTGCATACTGGGTAAAAGTAATGCCATCATTATCCCGCTGGCCGATAAGGGCTGTATATCCGACCTGTATATGTACACCTCATCTGAATGGGTGAACGGAAAAAATAAGGACCTGAGCGCCTTTGGCTGCGATTTTAGCAAGCCCCAGCAATTTGCCTGCAGCGTAAAGGATATGAAACTTACCGTAAACCTTAACGGCAAACCCATATTTACCGCGCCCATTACCCAAACCATCGGCGATATTATTGGCCTATCCATTAGTTTTGAAGGGGCAGGGGAGATAAAAGATGTGAAATTGGAAAACAGTAAAGGGGTGTTGCTGGATGATAAGTTTTAAATTTCTTCCCCACCCTCTTTACGCTTGCGTAGAGAGGGTCGACGAACGAAGTGATGTCGGGGTGAGTCAGCCCAACGCATAAGTAAAATAAACCCATCAGCAACTATGTTACATAAACTTGTTAACTTCGTAACATGCAAGCCTTTGATCTCAGCTTACTAAAGTTTGGCGTATTTGATGTGTTGGATGTATTGCTGGTAGCTTTTATTATTTACCAGTTATATAACCTTATACGCGGCACCATAGCGGCCAATATATTTATTGGGCTTATTACCATTTACTTGTTGTATTTAGTGGTGAAGGCCCTGCACATGCAGCTGCTTACGGGCATACTGGCCAAGTTTGTTGATGTGGGTATCATTGCCATCATCATTGTTTTTCAGCAGGAGGTAAGGCGCTTTTTGCTGCTGGTGGGTAAAAATGCTTCGCTGCAGCGCAACAAGGCCTGGTGGAAATACTTTTTTGGCAAGGCCGAAGCCGAAAAGAACAACTACGCCCGCATTAAACCTATTATTGATGCCTGCAAAACCATGAAACAAACCCGCACGGGTGCACTCATAGTATTTGCCAAATACTACGATGAGCAGTTTTACCAAAATAGCTGCGAGGTACTTGAAGCCAAGATATCTAAACGGATGCTGGAAACCATTTTTCAGAAAAACAGCCCCTTGCACGATGGCGCGGTGGTGATATCAGAGAACAAGATCAAATCGGCCAGTTGCATACTACCCGTAACCGAAAAGGCGGATCTGCCCGCGCAGTTTGGCTTACGCCACAGGGCCGGCATAGGGGTAACCGAATCAAACGATGCCACAGCCATCATCGTATCCGAAGAAACCGGCGAAATATCATACGCCAAGCAGGGCCGCATTAAAATGGATATCAGCTTCGCTGAGCTGGAAAAGCTGCTGAATAAGGATTTTTAGAAAAGGCCGTCATGCCGTCCGCCGGCTGGCGGATCGGCATCTCACATGCCATTAATCCGCGCCTCAAAGCCTATCCTAAGAGAGAACCCCAACAAGTTTGTTAGGGCTTAGCAGTAACCAACGGCGGCGTACGCTCTACCATCACCACAGGTATCCTTGATGAACCACTTAACTTCGCTATGGGCATTTTAGATTGGCCCGGTAATACAGCAACCGGCATATGGTCGGTATTGTTGGCTACCAACAATTTGTTGGTACTGTAGTCGGTTAGCTTGCCTAAAGCGGCTAAATTTTGCAGGTTGTTATTCCCCTTTAACATGGGCGAGGTAAGCCAGCTGCTGTCGGCTTTAAACGGCTGCAAAAGCAAGGTATTATTTAAATTATTGTTAAGCGGGGCGGGTTGTTTTTTTTGAGCCATCAACTTACCCGACGCGGCAAAAAGTACGATCAATAATAAAGCCTTTTTCATGACGATTGGTGTTGTAGTGCTAAGATAATACTTTTCTTTTAATGGATATTTTTGGTAAATGTTAAAATGGATTTTTTAACATTTCGCTGCCCAACTATTGTTTATATCGAATATTTTTTTAAATTAGTAATACGGCAACCAACAAAAAAAACGAAAATGCCACACAGGCATCAACAATAATTTGCAAAACCCCACAGCGGAAGGAACAACAGATATATAAACCAAAGAAGCCGCCTGCTAATTAACAGGCGGCTTCTTTGGTTACTAAAAAATAGCTTATTCGGCTTTGGCAATATCGGCTAAAGCTTTATCAATAGCCGCCACCGAAGCGGTGTCGCCCATGGCACTACGTGCAGCTTTGATACTGTTTAACGATGCCACAGCCTGTGGCGATACGCCGTACTTTTTGTACTTAACACCAAACTCAGTTATTGATTTAATGCCCTTTTGAGCCCATTCGCTGCTTTTTATACGGCCGGTGAATGCGGCAAACTTGGCCATTAAGCCGTATTGGGTTTGGGGCTGGCTTTCGCTATAGGCGTTGTAAACAAACTCGTACTGGTCATCAGTACCGTTTGCTGCGTAAATGTTTAGTATAGCCTGGCTTAAAGCGCCTTTATTGTCTTTTTCAAAACCCTTAGCAAGGTTCATAGCATCGCCCGGGTTAAGGTCGCCCAGGGCGGTGAGGGCAGCACCCTGCAACGCATACGATTCGCTGTTTAAAGACTGTTTAAACAACGTAGTAAAGCCTGATGCCTTCAATTTACCTAAGGTGGAAATGGCGGCTGCCTTAACCAGGTTGTTAGGGTCGGTTTGCGCTAATGATGCCAGTATAGGCTGTGCCGCATTGCGTACATCATCATTGCTCATATCCAGCAGGTTAATAGCTTTTATTTGCAGTGGGTAGTACTTATCGTGCAGGGCAGCTATCAGTACCTTTTGGGCGCCTTTATCGCTTTGTTTTTTGCCTGCTGCGGTAATGGCTTCGTTGCGGTCTAAATATAACGGGGCGTTAAAGTACTGAAACACCAGTTCGTCAAGCGTTTTGCTGTCGGTTTTGCGTGCCAGTAAGGCTTTATCGCCGTCTACATTCACCAGGTTAGGTTTAGTGGCTACGCTAAAGTTTAAAGTATCGGTTTTGTCGCGCATCCAAATTTGGTGGCGCTGTACCTTACCACCGGCATAAATATCAACCGCCATAGGTAAAATAAAGGCATTACCGTCCTGTGTTTGTTGCAGGTAAACGGTTTGTAATTTGGTGGTATCGTTATATTTATAGCTGATGTTAAGCGCAGGGTGGCCTGCGCCAAAATACCATTGGTTAAAAAACCAGTTCAGGTCGCGGCCGCTGGCTTCCTCCATTGCTAAGCGTAATTGGTGCGCTTCGCCGTTTTTAAAGGCATTGGTTTTAAGGTAAATGTTTAGGCCTTTGTAAAACGCCGCATTACCTAAGTAGTTGCGTAGCATATATAAAATGCTGCCACCTTTTTGGTAGGTAACCTGGTCAAACATATCCATCTCGCTTTTATAGTGGAAACGCACCAGATTTTTACTTTTGGTATCACCACCGTTTAAATAGCTTAGCCTGTCGCCGTTAATGTGGTCGTCGCCGGCATCTTTGCCGTATTTGTGCTCGGCCCAAAGGGTTTCGCTAAAATCAGCAAATGATTCATTCACAGTAAGGTTGCTCCAGCTTTCGGCGGTTACATAATCGCCAAACCACTGATGGAAAAGCTCATGCACAATGGTGCTGCGGCCGGCATCGTAATAGCGGTCAAGCAATTCGCGGCGGGTGCCCTGTACATATTCGCCATGTAGGGTGGCGCTGGTATTTTCCATTGCGCCGCTTACGTAATCGCGTACCACAATTTGCGAATATTTGTACCATGGGTAATCAACGCCTAATGTTTTCGAGTAAAAATCGATCACCTCGGGTGTAAAACCAAATATATCTTTAGCGTAAGGTGCATATTTAGGCTCTAAATAATAGCTAACCTCTTTGCCTTTCCAGGTGTCTTTTGTTATTTTAAAATCGCCCACGGCCATCATAAACAAGTAAGGCGAGTGCGGCAACTCCTGTTTCCAGGTATCTGTACGGGTGCCATCGCCATTTATTTTTTGCGATGCTAAGCGGCCGTTTGATAAGGTTACATATTTAGCCGGAACTGTCATTACTATCTCGTCGGTAGTTTTTTGGTTCGGTTTATCAATAGTAGGGAACCAGCACGATGAGCTTTCGCTTTCGCCTTGGGTCCATATCTGTGTAGGTTTGTCCTTTTCGGTGCCTAGCGGGTTGATGAAGTATAAACCCTTGGCATCGGTAATAGCCGCGCTGCCCGATGCTTTTAACTCGTTTGGTTTAGCTGTATAATCAATATAAATGGTGTAGTTTTCGCTGTTTTGGTAAACCTTATCCAGTTTAATTAATACGCTAAGGCTATCCTGGTAAGTAAATTTAAGCGGGATGTTTTTGCCGTTTTTTACAACCGCGATGGTTTTAAGGTCCATGCCTTTAGCATCCAGCCTTAAGCTATCGGTAGGGTAAAAGTGAGGTTTTAAAGTAACCCATTCCTTGCCATACATATAGCTTTTTTTGTAATCGAACCGCACATCCAGTTTGGTATGTATCAGATCGTTAATTTTGGTTGGGGTTTCGCGGTAGATCTTTAATGCCGGATCTTCGGGTTTTGGCGCGGCAGTTTGTGCATTGGCGGTGCCTAAAGCACAGGCGCTAAGGCTACCGACTAATACGGCAGCGTAAAGAGTTTTCATATGGTTTTTAGTTTGAAATTGTATGCATGCATAATATAAGCTAAATTATAGTTTTTTATAATAAGCTATGTATGTCAATAATATAAAAATGAAGCCCACATTTCCTGCGTTAGGGAAACTATATTATTTCCCTTTGAGACGATTAGGTGTAATCCTTTGTTACAGGGAATTTGATAAATTTAGGGAGCAACTAATTCAATACAATTGTTACACAACATTATATATAAACCCCTAAATTAGCCATACCAATTATTGCGCTAAACCATTTACCAAACCAAACCCGGTTATTATGCAACGCAGACGATTTATTCAAAACATGGCTGTAACGGCAGGCAGTACCTTTTTATTTAGTAACAGTTCACTTGCTTCGGGCATTTATACAGGCTCGCCTAATAAAAAGGTGGTGCTGGGTGTAATGGGTGTTAACAGTCGCGGTGCTTTTTTAGCCCAAAAACTGGCTGCCATACCCGACGCAGAAATAGGTTATATATGCGATGTTGATAGCATTGCTATGGCCAGATGTATTGCGGATATTGAAAAGATAACCGGTAAAAAACCCATAGGTATAACAGATATACGCCAGCTGTTAGAAAAGAAAGACCTGGATGCTTTAGTAATTGCCGCGCCCGACCACTGGCACGCGCCCGCAACCATTTTGGCCTGCCAGGCGGGCAAGCATGTATATGTAGAAAAACCCTGCAGCCACAACCCTAACGAAGGCGAGATGGCGATTGCTGCATCAATTAAATATAACCGCTTAGTGCAAATGGGCAGCCAGCGCCGATCTTTTGATAACGTACAAAAAATGGTGCAGGAACTGCATAATGGTATTATAGGAAGGGCCTATTTTGCACGGGGATGGTATGTAAACAACCGAAAATCAATTGGTATTGGTAAAGAGGCGCCTGTGCCGCAAAATTTAAATTACGACCTGTGGCAGGGATATGCGCCACGCCGCCCCTATAAAGATAACCTTATACATTATAACTGGCACTGGCACTGGAATTGGGGCACCGGCGAGGCCCTGAACAACGGCACACACGAAATTGACGTGATGCGTTGGGGTTTAGGTGTCGATTTTCCTGAGAAAGTGACCTCAAGCGGCGGCCGATTTGCATTTAAGGATGATTGGGAAACACCTGATACGCAAACCATCCTGGTTAATTTCCCTAATAACACAGCGATATCATGGGAGGGTCGTAGCTGCAATGGCTATAACTCCGAAGGTGTTGGCCGTGGTGTAGTGTTTTATGGCATTAATGGTACTATTTACTATGGCGGCGGCAACGGCTACCAGGTGTACGATGCTGCCAACAAACTGGTAAAAGAGGTAAAGGATGAAACATCGGTTGATGCGGGTAATAAAGTTAGCCCTACCGAACTGCTGGACCTGGTGCACCTGCAAAATTTTATAAAAGCCATACAAGGCACCGAAAAAATTAACCAACCAATTACCGAGGGGCATAAAAGTACATTGATACCCCAATTGGGTAACATAGCGCAGCGTGTTGGGCGAGTGTTAAATTTAGACACCGCTAACGGCCACATACTGCACGATAACGAAGCTAAAAAGCTATGGAGCCGCGACTACCAACCGGGCTGGAATTTAAAAGTATAACATCAACTCATCATATGAAACCTACTACATTATTACTGGCTGCATTGTTTGCTGCCGGTATCCAAAAAGTATCGGCACAAACAAACCCTGGCTATACCAGCCTGTTCGACGGCAAAACCCTAAGGGGTTGGAAAGTACTGGCCGGCAAGGCTACGTACAAGGTAGAAGATGGCGGAATTACCGGCACTGCTGTACTTAACAGCGGGAATACGTTTTTAGTTACTGAAAATGAGTATGGCGATTTTGTATTAGAAGCCGACGTGAAAACCGAAAGTAATCAAACCAATTCGGGGATACAGATACACAGCCATTTTAATCCCGCCGGGCACGAAGGTAAGGGCCTGGTATATGGTAAACAGGTAGAGGTTGACCCCAGCGACCGCCAATGGAGTGGTGGTATTTATGATGAAGGCCGTCGCGACTGGCTATATCCATTAGAATTAAATGCCAAAGCAAAAACCGCCTGGAAAAATGGTGAATTTAACCACATAAAAATTGAGTGTATTGGCAGCAGTACAAAAACCTGGATAAATGGTGTCCCCACAGCCTACGTGGTTGATACCCTTGATGCCACCGGCTTTATAGGCCTGCAGGTACACGCCATTAGCGACAATGACCAGGCAGGAAAGCGCATATTTTTTAAGAACATCCAAATAAAAACTAAGAATATAAAGCCTGTGCCCTTCGGCAACGATATTTACGTAGTGAATCTGAAGCCCAACAGCCTTTCGAACTATGAGAAACAAGAAGGCTGGAAGCTGTTGTTCGACGGTACCACCAACACCGGCTGGCGCAGCGCCACTACCATGGTCTTCCCCACAAAAGGCTGGGAAGTTAGGGACGGTATGTTATCTGTATTAGGCTCGGCGGGCGGCGAGGCAGCCAATGGAGGAGATATTATTACTACCGACCAGTATAGTGCTTTTGATTTGTCGTTTGAGTTTAAAATAGTTAAAGGAGCTAATAGCGGCGTTAAATATTTTGTGACATTATCTGAAAAAACCACAGGTTCGGCCATTGGGTTGGAGTACCAGGTTTTGGATGATGCCGTGCACCCCGATGCCAAACTGGGCCGCGATGGCGACCGTACCCTGGCATCGCTTTATGACCTTATCCCTGCCAAAAAGCAAGCCCGTTTTGTACACCCGATTGGCGCATGGAATATAGGCCGCATTGTGGTATATCCCAATAACCATGTAGAACATTACCTTAATGGTATTAAAGTACTGGAATACGACCGCGGCTCAAAGGAATACCGCGATTTGGTAGCCATCAGTAAATATAAAATATGGAAAGATTTTGGTGAGGCTAAAACAGGCCATCTGCTGTTACAAGACCATGGCTTTGATGTAAACTACAGAAACATTAAAATAAAGGAGCTGCATTAAGTTGAAAGGCTTGATTTCCAAGTCGTAAGCTTAACATCTTGTCATACTAAATCGGCTTATAACCGAACACACAACCGTCCGATTACGAACGGTTGTTGTTTTTTGTGGCAGTGTAATTAATTGTCAATCAAGTAGTTTTATAATTGGCATGCATCTTATACACTTCTCTTGTATAGCAAGCTTGCTTGCTATAGGTTTGCCAAACAAAAACTAAGCTGTTATGATAAAAAATTACCTAAAGGTTGCCTGGCGTAACCTTGTCAAAAACAAAACACATACGTTTATAAATGTTGCGGGTCTTTCGGTAGGTATGGCGGTAGCTATGCTGATTGGCTTATGGATATGGGACGAACTTTCGTACGATAAATACCATACCAACCACGAAAAAATAGTGCGTGTAATGCAGCACCAAACCCTTAACGGTGAAACAGCTTCACAAATATCAATGCCTATCCCTTTGGGCACTATGCTGCGCAACGATTATAAAAGCGATTTTAAGTACCTGGTGATGTCCAGCTGGAATTTTGACCATATTTTGGCGGTAGGCGATAAAAAGATAACTCAACAGGGCAGTTTTATGCAACCCGAAACCCCCGATATGCTTACCTTAAAAATGATAAAAGGTACACGCGGTGGGCTTAAAGATCCATCATCTATCCTGCTATCGCAAAAGGTGGCCACAGCTATGTTTGGTAATGATGACCCGATGGATAAAACCATTAAAATTGATAACCAGATGGTGGTGAAGGTTACCGGTGTTTACGAAGACCTGCCCCATAATACCAGTTTCCGCGAGGTGTATTTTATACTGCCCTGGGACCTTTACATGACCACTCAACCCTGGCTTAAACGTGCGGCAACGCAGTGGGGCAACAACTCCTTTCAAATATTTGGTCAGCTTAACCCCAATGTTAGCATAGCCCAGGTAGATGCCCGCATAAAAGATTTAAAAAAGAAAAACATAGCCGCGCAGGGCGATAAAGTTGGCGCGTCGTTTAACCCACTGGTATTTTTGCATCCTATGGATAAATGGCATTTGTACAGCGAGTTTAAACAAGGCGTAAACATAGGCGGCGACATTAAATTTGTATGGCTATTTGGTATTATAGGCATTTTTGTTTTGCTGCTGGCTTGCATCAATTTTATGAATTTGAGCACCGCCCGCAGCGAGAAGCGTGCAAAAGAAGTAGGTATACGTAAGGCGGTAGGCTCGCTACGCGGGCAACTGATAGCGCAATTCTTTAGTGAATCGTTACTGGTTGTCGCTTTCGCGTTTTTCCTTTGTATTGTTTTAGTATTGCTGATACTGCCATGGTTTAACCAGGTGGCCGATAAAACCATGGGTGTACTTTGGGCCAACCCTGTATTCTGGATAATGGGTGTAGCGTTTAGTATATTAACAGGTGTTATAGCCGGCAGCTATCCGGCTTTTTATCTTTCATCTTTCCAGCCGGTAAAGGTGTTAAAAGGAACCTTTAAGGCAGGGCGGTTTGCGTCTCTTCCACGTAAAGTGCTGGTGGTAGTACAATTCTTTGTATCGGCTGTGCTTATCATAGGTACAATAATCGTTTACAAGCAGGTGCAGTTTACCAAAAACCGACCAGTGGGTTACGAGCGTACCGGTATGATACAGCTAAGTATGAAAACCGACGACATCCACAAAAATTTTACCGCCGTGCGCAACGATCTATTGGCAAGCGGCACTATTATAGAAATGGCCGAATCGGGTAGCCCCTTAACAAACGTTTACTCCAATAACAGCGGATACGATTGGAAAGGCAAAGCGCCCGATTTGCAAGATGACTTTGCCTACGTACCAATTACACCGGAGTTTGGTAAAACCGCCCAATGGCAATTATTACAGGGCCGCGATTTTTCGAGAGATATTAAATCAGATTCAACGGCTGTGATATTGAATGAGGCATCGGTGAAATTTATGAACCTTAAACATCCTATCGGCGAGATCATAAAAAGCGATGATTATAAAATGACGGTGATAGGTGTTGTAAAGGATATGGTGATGTCATCACCTTACGAACCCGTTAAAACTACGCTGTTTGTAATGTCCAGAGAGAACGCGGGTATGGTAGATATTCGCCTTAACCCAAAAAAGAACCCGCACGATGCATTGGCAACCATCGAAAACGTATTTAAACAATACGACCCGGGCAGCCCTTTCGACTATAAATTTACAGACGAAGAGTACGCCAAAAAATTCTCGAATGAAGAACGTGTAGGCAAACTGGCAGGTTTTTTTACGTTGCTGGCCATCTTTATCAGTTGTATGGGCCTGTTTGGCATGGCATCCTTTATGGCCGAGCAGCGCACTAAGGAGATTGGCGTACGCAAAGTGTTAGGTGCATCGGTATTTGACTTATGGCAAATGATGTCGAAAGATTTTGTAGGTCTGGTATGTATTTCTTTGCTACTTGCCGTACCAACAGCTTATTACTTTATGCATAACTGGATAAAAGACTATAAATATCATACCGAACTATCGTGGTGGGTATTTGCCTTAACCGGCGTAGGTGCCATAGTTATAACCGTTTGCACAGTAAGTTATCAAAGCATAAAAGCTGCCTTAAGTAACCCGGTAAAAAGTTTAAGAAGCGAGTAAGTTCCGCATTACAAAATCACAATTGAGATGATCAAAAATTATTTAAAGATAGCCTGGCGCATACTAATGCACCAGAAGCTGTTTTCGTTTATCAATATTATGGGCCTGGCTATAGGCATGGTGGCCTGTTTGCTCATCGTACAGTATATCAGCTTCGAGCTAAGCTTTGATAATTTCCAAAAGAACGGTGCTAATATCTACCGCATTAAACACCAAAATTACAGCGATGGCAATTTGGTGGAGAACATGCCCAAAACCTATTCGGCTGTTGGTCCGGCATTAAAGGCCGATTTCCCCGAAGTGCAGGAAGTAGCACGTGTATCTAAGTTAGAAGCACAGGTAAGTACACAGCAAGGAGGCGGCGCTGTAACAGCTTTTAATGAGCGAAAGATGTACCTGGTAGATCCATCTTTTTTACGTCTCTTCTCGTTTAAAATGGCGGAGGGTACAAATACTGCTTTAAACAATCCAAACTCTATTGTAATAAGCCAATCAACGGCCAATAAATATTTTCCAAATCAGGATGCGATTGGTAAAAACTTTAAAATTCAGCAGCAAGTATCGGGTACGGATATTACCGGCATAGTTACGGGCGTATGTAAGGATGTACCCACCAATTCGCATCTGCAATTTGATTTCCTGATATCGGCCAATACCAAGGCCGGCGACTGGACATATCCGGATTTTTATACTTACATAGCGTTATCGCCTAAGACTAATCAGCAAGCTTTCAAGGCCCGCCTGCCCGCTTTTATAAAAAAGCACCTCGGTGGCGATGGAAAAAACAACAGCTTTACTTTAGGTAAAACCAATATAGCAAATATTCAGTTAAGTCTGCAGCCCTTGAAAGACATCCACCTTTACTCTAACCTAACGCAAGAGATCAGCACCGGTGGCAATGGTAAAATGGTTTGGTATCTAGGCCTAATAGCTGCGTTGATACTTATGATAGCTTATATCAACTATGTAAACCTATCAACCGCAAAAGTGATAGAACGGGCTAAAGAGGTGGGTATCCGTAAGGTATTGGGTTCGCAAAGGTTGCAGCTCATCATCCAGTTTTTATTTGAATCAGCCCTGCTGAATTTGTTTAGCGTGGCAGTAGCAGTAATAGCTGTATTTATGGCGATGCCCTGGTTTAGCGTATTATGCGGAGTGCAGATACAGTTTACCTTATGGCAGCAGCCGGTTTTTGTGCTGGGCTTTGCCGTGGTGATCTTGGCGGGCATTGTGCTGTCGGCTATTTACCCGGCGCTCATCCTATCCAACTATAAACCGGTACAAATATTAAAAGGCAAGTTTGCCAACATGGGCAGCAGCATAACGTTAAGGAAATCATTAGTGGTTTTCCAGTTTGCGGCTACCATTGCTTTTATGATAGGCACATTAGTGGTTTACCGACAGGTAAACTTTATGAAAAGCAGCAACCAGGGCATGGATATGAAGCAAACGCTGATAGTATTGGCCCCGCAAAGCCTCCGCCAGGATGATGCCGCTGCCCGAAATTATGCCTTTAAAGACAGTGTTTTTCAAACAGAGCTGATGCGCAACCCAAGGGTGCAAAGTGCAACATCATCGTCAAGCATACCGGGGCAGACTATTGATTATATCATGTCATACATCCCGCCAACCGCAGGGGCAGAGGAGAAGGGCGTAAGGCTGCCAACCTTTGAGATAGGTGCCAAATTTATTAGCCAGTTTAAGGTGAAGCTGATAGCCGGCGATAACTTTAAATTTGATATGAGGGCCAGTCGCCAGCCTATGGTGATTAACGAAGCAGCCTTAACATCGTTAGGATTTAAAAACCCGGCAAATGCGATAGGCAAGATAGTGAAAACCAAAAATGGCCGCGGCCGCGTGTTCGAGAACGAGATTGTAGGTGTAGTGAAGAATTTCCATCAAACATCCTTAAAGGATGCTTTTACGCCGATAGTGTTTCGACAAATAGACCCGAGTAGTATTACCCATTACGAGGTAAAGGTAAATAGTGCCGATATGCCGGCCACTATTGCGCAGGTACAAAAAACTTACAAAAGCGTATTTACTGATGCCGCTTTCGATTACTTCTTTTTAGATGAATTTTTTGATCAGCAGTATAAAACCGAACAGCATTTCGGGCAGGTTTTCAGCCTGTTCTCGGGCTTTGCCATCTTTGTGGCTTGTTTGGGGTTATTTGGCTTAACACTCATCACCATCAACCAGCGTATTAAAGAGATAGGCATCCGCAAAATTTTAGGGGCCTCCATCAGCAATATACTGGCGTTGATTGCTAAAGACTTTGTGGGATTGATCATAATCGCCAATATTATCGCCTTGCCATTAGCCTATTGGGGCAGCCATCAATGGTTGCAAAATTACCAGTTTAGGATAGATTTTAGCGTGTGGTTCTTTATCCTACCCATGGTTTCAGTGATGTTTATTGCGCTGGCAACCATCAGTTTTCAGGCAGTAAAGGCAGCAGTTATAAATCCGGTTAAGAGTTTACGAAACGAATAAATGAAATATAAAAATATAATAGGCCGACTGGTGTTAATGGTTGCTTTATCATCTACCATTCTTATCGGCCATGCACAAGATACCGTACTTACGCAAGTATACAATGGCAAGCTTGATTCTCTTAAATCAACTGTACTAAACCAAACAAGGCTGATACAGGTTTTTACCCCCGAAGGTTACAAACCCGGGAGCACAGATAAATATGATGTGCTTTACGTGCTCGACGGCGGCAACTGGAATACCGGATTGATACGCCAGATACAACGCTTTGTAGAGGGTGAAGCTTACATGCCGCCAACTATCATTGTAAGTGTGTTAGGTATTGATAGGAATAAAGACCTTACCCCAACCCACCTGGATAGCTGGCCAACATCTGGCGGCGGCGCTAACTTTTTGTCGTTTTTAAAAAGCGAATTGATACCATACATTAATAAGAATTATCCTTCTAATGGCGAAAATACTCTTTGGGGGCATTCGTTGGGTGGCTTGTTTGTTACTTACGCCATGCTTAACGAGCCTAAAACATTCCGCTCCTACATAGCGGTAGACCCGAGTGTGTGGTGGGATAATGTGCTGATACCAAAAATAGCCGCTGCTAAATTACCGACCCTGGCAAATTCTAATATCAGTTTTTATGTTGGCGGTCGCGAAGGTAAGGACGGGAAAGAAATGCGTGTAGATACCCTGGAGGCTGTGCTAAAGCAACACGCCCCCGCCGGATTACAATGGAAAGTAAAAATGTACCCCAATGAAACACATAGTTCGGTAAGGTTTAAAACAACGCATGATGGTTTAAAATACATCTACAACGGTTTTACCGATGCTATAGAATATTACCCGGCAAATGGGATTTTGGCGAAAGATGAACCTTTTCACTTCAGGTATTTTGGCGACACAACAATAGTGCGCTATACTACTGACGGGACTGAGCCAACCTCTGCATCAGCTAAAATTAAACAAGAAATCATACTGAGTGGAGCCGCTACGTTAACACTAAAAGCGTTTACCAACCGCCCGCATTACGACCGAATTGCAACGGGGCATTTTGCCGTAGATGACGGCCTTCGTGTTTTTGCTAAATCGGGAGGCAAGCAACCAGGCGGGTTGAATTATACCTACTATGAGGGCGATTGGGAAACCTGGCCCGACATTAAAAAGCTTAAAGCTAACAACACAGGTATAACCGGTAAAGATTTTGACCCGGACAAGCTGCCAAAGCCCAATAACTACGCATTGGTTATTGATGGGCTTTTAAAAGTTACAGAAGATGGTTACCATATGTTTTTTATGAATGCAGATAAAAACACCAGATTTTACATTGGCAATAAATTGATTATGACCTGGAACGGCACTTATAAACGCCGTACCGATAGCTTTTTAGTGCCCTTAAAAAAGGGTTTTTATCCCATACGCATCGAATATCTGCGTAAAAACAAAGATTTTAAGTTGGAATGGGCTTACATTACGCCATCTAACATGAAAGACATGAACGCCAAACCTGTACCGGTTGAATTGCAATATGGGAGCAGGTAGGTAAATAATTATAAATAGAAAAGGCTTAAAGAGTAATCTTTAAGCCTTTTCTATTGCTTTCAGCTTTAAGCCTCAATTAGCAGTATTGTTCAAACGCGCCTATAAGATTATCGGCAATCATTTGTGCAGGGCGGCCCTCTATCTGGTGGCGCTCAATAATGTGCACCAGTTTACCATCTTTAAACAAAGCCATTGATGGTGACGACGGTGGATAAGGCAGCATTAAGTTACGTGCCGCATCAACAGCCTCTTTTTCCATACCGGCAAAAACGGTAACCAGTTTATCGGGGTGTTTTTCGTTCTGCGAAGCTATTTTAGCTGCAGGGCGTGCATTAGCAGCTGCGCAACCACAAACCGAATTCACCATTACAAATACGGTTCCTTCGCTTTTTATAGCCTGCTCAACTGATTGTGCATCTTTTAATTCTTCAAAACCAACTTTGGTTAGGTCTTCCCTCATCGGGGCTACTAAATATTCGGGATACATAATTTTTTCTCTTGCTTAATTGGTCACAAAAATACCAAATCCTTTAATTAAAAATAGCCCTTATCAGAATAAACCTTATTAATTGACGTTCGGGTTATAATAGCGACTGCGGGGATGGATTTGATAATTATTTTTTATATTGCAATCGTTAATTGCTAACTCCTAATTAATTAACTAATGATAAACTTAAAACAAACATTTAGGTTATGGGCATAATTACGCGAAAAAATGATGCTCCACACCGGGTGGTAACCCTAAAAGCCCGGCATTTTAATACCATTAAATATGTTATTGCTACGGTAATGATTGTTGTTATGGGCTTAATGACAGTTATTATCAGGTTAAATAGCCAGGCCCAAAAGCAAAGTGAAGAAAACAGCCGACTGCACTCGCAGGTTGCGGCTTTACAAACCCAGATAGATAAAGGCGAGCAGGATGCACTTTTGCTTAACGCACAAAAAGATGGCAACCGCAGCGCGGCTGTTGGTTATATACAAGGCATACAAAACAAGCTAAAAACTATAAACAATTATTTAAGCAAACGTGGCTTGCGTGGCCTGTCGTTCAAAAGCGTCAACATAGATAGCGACAAACCTAAAAGTGATACTAAAATTTACAGCGACTTTAATAATTATTTAGATAAGCTGGTAAACAACATAGCATACATGCCTATGGGCTATCCTCGCTTAAGTTCATTCACCTCGTTTTTTGGTTATCGTAGCAACCCCTTTGATTTTGGCGGGGGCGAGTTTCATCCCGGTATTGATTTTAAGGGGCACAAAGGCGACCCGGTTAAATGTACCGCTAGCGGCAGGGTTATATTTGCCGGCCGCAGCGGTGGCTATGGCAACTGCGTGCGTATAAAACATGTAAACAATATCGAGACATGGTACGGCCATTTATCAAAAATAACAGTAAAAGAAGGGCAGCGTGTTACCGTAGGCGATGTAATAGGCAAAATAGGCTCAACCGGCCGCTCAACTGGCCCGCACCTGCATTACGAGATACGTAAGAACGGGCACCCGGTTAACCCTAAACAATATTTAAGTTTAAATATGTAGGGTTAAGATTTAATGATATTTAAAAGCGATGGTGTAAACTATCGCTTTTTTTGCTTAAGGCTATTTCATAGATAACGGGGTGCACTTGCCTTATGGCAACTAATGGCCTTGCTATTTCTTTTGAAATTTTATATTATCTATTTTTGTTGTACAAAAAATTAAATCAATATGTCGACAGTAGAAACTGCATACACAAAGTACAAAGTGAAAGATATTTCGCTTGCCGAGTGGGGTCGTAAAGAAATAGAATTGGCCGAAGCCGAAATGCCGGGCCTTATGGCACTGCGTAAAGAGTACGGACCATCAAAAATTTTAAAAGGCGCGCGTATTGCGGGTTGCCTGCACATGACCATACAAACCGCTGTTTTAATTGAAACACTGATTGAACTGGGTGCCGAAGTTACCTGGTCGTCATGTAACATATTTTCAACACAAGACCACGCTGCTGCCGCTATTGCTGCTGCAGGTACATCTGTTTACGCCTGGAAAGGTATGAACGAAACAGAGTTTGACTGGTGTATAGAGCAAACCTTATTTTTTGGCGAAGACCGCAAGCCATTAAACATGATATTGGATGATGGCGGCGATTTAACGAATATGGTATTAGACCGTTATCCCGAACTGATAGGCGAGATAAAAGGTTTATCAGAAGAAACCACTACAGGTGTACACCGTTTATACGAGCGTATGAAAGCCGGTACATTACCTATGCCTGCTATCAACGTAAACGATTCGGTTACTAAATCGAAATTTGATAACAAATACGGTTGCCGCGAATCGTTAGTTGACGCTATACGCCGCGCTACCGATGTAATGATGGCCGGTAAGGTAGCTGTTGTTTGCGGTTATGGCGATGTGGGTAAAGGTTCGGCCGACTCGTTACGTAACTCTGGCGTGCGTGTTATTGTAACCGAAATTGACCCTATCTGCGCATTACAGGCGGCTATGGAAGGTTTTGAAGTTAAAAAATTAGGCACTGCTATTAAAGAGGCTGACATTGTTGTTACCGCAACAGGTAACAAAAACATTGTTCGCGAAGAGCATTTCCGCGTGTTAAAAGACAAGGCCATTGTTTGTAACATAGGCCACTTTGATAACGAAATTGACATGGCCTGGTTAAACAGCGCTTATGGCAATACAAAAATTGAAATTAAACCACAGGTTGATAAATATACCATTGAAGGTAAAGACCTTATTATATTAGCTGAAGGCCGTTTGGTAAACTTAGGTTGCGCAACAGGTCACCCAAGCTTTGTAATGAGTAACTCGTTCACCAACCAAACCCTTGCTCAAATTGAACTTTGGACAAATGGCGGCGCTTACGAAAACAAAGTATATACCTTGCCTAAGCACCTTGACGAAAAAGTTGCCCGTTTACACTTAGAAAAAATTGGTGTCGAACTGGAAGTTTTAGATCAGGATCAGGCCGAGTACATTGGCGTAACTGTAGATGGTCCGTTTAAACCGGAGTATTACCGTTACTAAGTCGAAAGTCTTGAGTCGAAAGTCTTAAGTCTGCTATAGATATTAAAGGGATGTGGTTTAGGCCATATCCCTTTTTTGTTGACAATTATTATCCGTGCGCCATTTCGAGGAGCGATAGCGACAAAGACAACCGACCTTAGGGAGCTCATTAATACTTTAAAAAAACAATTAACACATTAATAATCTCCCGATAGGAAAGGCGAATATGCATAGTTTTGAGATTGCTTCGTGCCTCGCAATGACGTGGTGGAGAAGTATCTCGTATCACAACAACTCATACGATTCCCTTATCCATTTAAAAAGCTGTGGACGCAGTTCGATTACACTGCTTAATCTTATATTGTTTTGGAAACGTTTGCCAACAGCTATGCTTTTAGTTACGGGTGCTTGTTCTATCTTTTCGGCAGAATAAAACTTAAGATCGAGTACCTTTTGCATTGGGCGTATCACAAAAAAGATGAGTTTGTGTACAAACACAATACAGTTTGGCGTGGTTCCTACCAGCACATCAGGCCAGTCCGCAACCTCCGCTAATAATTTGTCAAACAGCAGTATCAATTCTTCCGATCTGCCCTTAAAAAGATCATCAAGATTTACCTTGGCGCAATAATGCCGTTGTGTTTCGCTCTTTAACTCACGATCGCATTTGGGGCAGGTCCAGCTCATTAAAAGGTAATGGTAAAGGTTGAGCCGACATTTGGTTTACTTTTTACGGTGATCTTGCCGCCAAAGGTCTCTATCTGGGTTTTTGTCATAAACAGGCCTACACCCTTACTATCGTGCCCGCTGTGGAACACGCTGCTTAGTTTAAACATATCTTTACCGTGCCTTTCCAAATCGATACCCAAGCCGTTATCTGTAAAGGATAAAGTAACCCGCCCGTTAACAAGTTTTGATGTAATTAATATTTGAGGTGGGATATCCGGATTGCTGTATTTTAACGAGTTGCTTACCATGTTATAAAATATGCTTTCGAGGTACATTTTAGGGAACTGCATATTCACTACCTCAAAATTGGTATTTATAACCGCTTTCTTATCCATTATTTGCCCCCTTAGCATAGCCCCCGTGGCGGTAACCAGTTCGGGTAGGCTGCAATCGTCGTAAGCTATATTTTTACTGATGCGCACTTCCAATACCTTCATCAATTCGTTAAGGGTATCGTTTAAACTTTCGCTGCTTTGGTTAAGCATTTCCAATAGCTCGGTTTTTTCCTGCTCGCTATCGGCTTCGTCAATCATATTTAGTATCATACGTATACTGCCTGATGGGCCACGAAGATTGTGTGCTACAATTCGATTAAAGTCTTCGTACTGGCTTATACGGTTTTCCAGATCGAGCGCCCGCTTATACTCGTCAATATCATAGCACGATCCAAACCATTTAATGATCGTTCCATCGTCTGCCTTCATGGGCAGGGCGCTGGCCAGGTGCCATTTATAAACACCATCTATAGCACGCTTAAACCTAACCTCAGCTTTATAGGGCTTGCCTGTTTGCAGGCTTTCATGCCACTCCTTAAGGTCTTTCTCCGCATTGTCGGGGTGTATTACCGGTTGCCAGCCATAGGCTATTGTATCTTCAATACTCAGGCCGGTATACTCAAACCAATGGCGGTTATAGTAATCCATAGTACCGTCCGGCTTTGATGTCCAGACGATTTGCGGGATAGAGTCGGCCAAAAACTTAAATTCCTGTATTTTTTCAATAGTTTGGTCCTGCTGCCGCACCAATTCAATCTGCTCTTTTAGCGCACGGTTCAATTCGCCCTGTGCTTCAACTGATCTTTTAAGCGCTAACTCGGCATATTTCGAATCCGTAATGTCTTGAAGAGCGCCGTATAGACGCTTACAAACACCGTCAATAAACTCGGCATTACCCAATGCCTTTACCCATATTTCTTTACCTTGCGCGTTTATAATCTGCAGCTCCTCGTTCCATGGTGTACCGGTAGCTATGGTATGGCCTATAACTTCCTGTATTTTATCACGGTTTTCGCCTTCTTTATAAAAATTGATGCCGGTAACCAGGTCGGGCTCATAATCATCAGGTACCCCGTGTATGGCTTTAGTTACCGATGTCCAGGTTATTTTTTGCTGCTGTATATCATACTCCCATCCGCCTACGCGCGCAACCTGGTTAGTTTGTTCAAGTGTTTCTTTGGTTCGTGCTAAAGTGGTTTCTAATCTAAAGCGCTCGGTAATATCAATAGCATTGCCAATAACATAGGGCTGCCCGTCGGTTACTTGCAAGGTGTTATTGTACATCCAAACCAACAACGACCCGTTTTTGTGCCTGGTAAGCATCTGCCCCTGCGATTTGCCTGTTGTTGTAATTTGATTCAGGTAAGCGTTTACCATAGGGTAACGCTCGGGCGGTATAATATCAAACAAGCTTAACCCAATAAGTTCATCAGAAGAATAGCCCAATATACCTGCGCCAGCGGTATTAACCGATAGGAATTTACCTTTTACATCATGGGTGCACATTAAACCCTGCGAGTTGTTAAAAAATACCCGCAATTTTTCTTCACTAGTGGCCAGCTTTTGCTCTTTTAACAGAATCTCAGATACATCGCGCCCTATCCCAAAAATATTGCCTGTTTCGGCTTCGGGTGTCGATGTCCATTGTATGGTTTTATAATGTCCCCATTTAGTTTTTACACGCTGCAAAAAGTTAAGGGTATGTTCGCCCTCGCCTAATTTTTTTAATTCATTTGCACTGCTGGCTATATCATCGGGATGTATAAGGTCGAACGTTGAGGTTGTTAATAAATATTCTTCATCCCAACCCAAAACTGCTGTAAAGGCCGGGTTTACCTGTTTAAAGAAACCATCTGCCCCGCCGATAAACACCAGGTCGTTTGACATGTTGAACAACTTTTGAAAGTTCTTCAACTCCTGCTTCCTTCTCCGCTCTATTATCAATTCAATTACTTCTTCGCCAAGCAGTTGCAATGATCGTTTTTGACTGGCATTTAACTTTTTAGGTACCCTGTCTATTACGCACAAGGTGCCTAAAGCATACCCTTGCGGGTCTATAAGCGGGTAGCCCGCATAAAAGCGTATATCCGGGTCTTCGGTTACTAATTTGTTATCCTTAAAGCGTATGTCTTTAGTGGCATCTTCTACCTCCATAATATGGGTGTCCATAATGGCGTAACGGCAAAAAGCAAGGTCGCGGGCGGTTTCTTTGATAGGCAAGCCAATAGCTGATTTAAACCACTGGCGATTGAGGTCTATAAGCGATACCAACGAAATAGGCACATCGCAAATAATAGAGGCAAGCTCAGTTATACGGTCAAATTCCGTTTCGCTTAACGAATCTAATATCTCATAGTCGGCAAGCGCTTTTAAGCGTTCCTTTTCGTTAGCAGGTATTGGCGACTCAATCATTTTAGGGGGCACAATTGGTTAAACCTTTTACGAATATAACTAACTATTGTTGCATATTGGTTAAGTGATGATATTGATATGAAAAAATGTCTTATAGCGCACAGTGCAGCTATTTATTTATAATTTGTAACTTAAAGGCGTTTTTAAAAACCTATAATCACAATGCAATTTATTAATAAAACATTAGTAACCGCCGCGCTTAGCATTTGCGCTTTAACAGGCGCCTTTGCCCAACAGCCGGCAGCTTATCCAGACAATCTCCCTAAAGATTATTTAACAAAGGAATTTCATGCAGGCAGGCGTGCCGCCCTGCGTGCCATGATGCCGGCTAATTCGGTAGCGGTTATTTTTTCTTATCCCGAACGTGTTTTTTCTAAAGATGTAAACTATGTGTACCATGCCAACCCCGATATGTATTATTTTTCGGGCTATAAAGAGGCTGATGGTATGCTGGTGATATTTAAAGATATGCAAGGCAGCGGCGATAGTACCTACAACGAAATATTATATGTGCGCCACCGTGACCCTGCCGCCGAGCAGTGGACCGGTCGCCGTTTAGGTGTTGAAGGTGCTAAAAGCCGTTTAGGATTCAAACGCGTATTTAACAGTGAAGATTTTGCAAAATCGCCTATCGATCTAAAAAAATTCAGCACTGTAATAGCTGATGCGCTGCCGGATGACATTGGTGCCGATGAGGGGCTGGAATCATTAGTGAAAACCTTTAAAGGCGTAGCTAACCTGCCGCAAGCAGACAAAACTTTGCTAAATAGCTTTGGCATTGTAGAAAAATACGGAACGCCCGCTAATTTACCGGGGATACTTAACTACTTAAAACGGAGCCTGCCGGCAGATGTATATAGCGGTAACCCTTTAGTGCAACAATTAGTATCCAAACCAGATAGTGTTACGCTGGCAGATGTAAAAGCAAAAATTAAAGCCCAGTATGGTGCCGCCTGGATGTTTGATGATTTTACCAACGAACTGCGTGGTGTTAAACAGCCGGAAGAAATAGCACTGCTAAAAAAGTCTGTACAGATATCGAGCCTGGCGCATGCCGAGGTATTGCGCGCTATTACCCCTAATATGGGAGAGAAAGAACTGGAAGGTATATTGCTTTATGTACACAAAAAATACGGAGTAGAGGATGAGGGTTACCCACCAATTGTAGGTGCCGGTGCCAATGGCTGTATATTACACTACGAAGAAAATAATGTACCTAAGGTTGATAACCAGTTAGTATTAATGGATGTGGGCGCCGAATACCACGGCTATAGTGCCGATGTTACCCGTACCATTCCTGCTACTGGAAAATTTACCGAGGAGCAAAAAGCTATTTACCAATTGGTATATGACGCACAGGAAGAAGTATTTAAACTTTGTAAAGCAGGCGTGCAATACCGGGCACTCGAAGAAAAGACAGGCGAGGTTTTAGCCGCGGGCCTTATAAAATTGGGGATCATAAAAACGGCTAAAGAATTGCGTACCTATTACCCGCACGGGGTGTCGCACCATTTAGGGCTTGATGTGCACGATAAAGGCACCAATGGCGAATTAAAGGAAAACATGGTAATTACTGTTGAACCCGGTATTTACATACCTGCAGGCAGCCCTTGCGATAAAAAATGGTGGAACATAGGTGTACGTATTGAAGATGATGTACAGATAGGCAAAACAGGTGGTACCAATTTATCTGCTGATGCGCCCAGAAAATGGCAGGATGTTGAAAAAGTTGCCGCCGAAAAAAGTATATTTGACGGTGCGAAATTCCCGCCGCTTAAATAGGATTAACTACTATATTTAAAAAGCTGTCCGTTAATTGCGGACGGCTTTTTTGTTTTTAGTTTTTTGTCTCAAATTCTTCGTCAACTTAAAATAAGTTGCATATCAATGGTGCTATGATTACAAGCGTAATATGTTTTAATTGTTGTAAAGTATCATGATATTTGCCCAATAATCTATAAAGTTATGGCCCGTTTATCTGTCAATATCAATAAAATAGCCACACTGCGCAACTCGCGTGGCGGTAATAACCCCGATTTGGTGCAAGTAGCTAAAGATTGCGAACGCTTTGGTGCCCAGGGTATCACTGTGCACCCGCGGCCCGATGAAAGGCACATACGCTACCAGGATGTGTTTGACTTAAAAAAAATAGTAACCACAGAGTTTAATATTGAGGGCAATTGCCAGGAGCAAAAGTTTGTAGATCTGGTACTGGCCAATAAGCCCGAACAAGTAACGTTGGTACCTGATGTATTGGGGCAGATAACCTCGAACCATGGCTGGGATACAATCAAAAATCAGGATTACCTGAAAGATATTATCAAAGTTTTTAAAGATGCCGGTATACGCGTATCTATTTTTGTAGACCCGGATGTAGAGATGGTAAAAGCGGCAGCAACCACCGGCACCGATCGTGTTGAGCTATACACCGAAGCCTATGCACACCACTATGCAGCTAATAGATTAGAAGCTGTTGCACCTTATGTAAAAGCTGCCGAGACTGCGCACCAATTAGGCCTTGGCATCAACGCCGGCCACGACCTTGACCTGGAAAATCTAAAGTATTTTGCTCAAAATATACCTGCTTTAGATGAAGTGAGCATAGGCCATGCCCTAATTAGCGATGCTTTGTATTACGGTTTAGAAAATACCATACAAATGTACCTACGCCAGTTAGCTTAGCGTATTATAGTAACGTTACCGCTGATAGGCTTGCAACCTTTTAAGTCAATAATGTAGTAATAGGCACCTGCGGGCAATTCCTTGCCGTTAATTGTGCCATCAAATGGCGTACTATAACCTTTAGACTGGTATACCAAAGCCCCATCGCGCGAATAAACTTTTATTAGCGATTCGGTATAGTTTTCAATCCCCTTAATTACCCACTTATCATTAACGCCATCGTTATTGGGTGTAAATGTATTTGCAATGCCACCGGCAAACGACCCCAGGCTTACTTTCATTTCTACACGTATACTTTCGCAGTTGCCATTTAATTTACTTATAAAATAACTCCTGTCAGCAGCAACGGTAATGGTGAATTTTCCGCCGGTTTGTTCATCAATGGGTTGATTGTCTGTAGCATTACTATAAAGGCGGTACACTCCATCGTTTACAGCATCATCAACCGCAATTATTACCGTACCCGGTGTGCAAAACAATGCATTGGTAACTGATGGCGGGCTAACAAGCAGCGGAACATCGGGCACAACATAAGTAATATTGGTTTCGCTGCATCCTGCATCATTAACCAACAGGTGGTAAGTACCCGCCACCACGTTTGACAATGACGCCTGGTTGCCTACCTGCTGGCCATTGGCATTTATCCACTTATAAGTATAAGGCTGTACGCCGCCGGTAATCTGCACAGCAGTAACGCCACCAACATTAAGGCCGCAGTGATCAGGTACCGGGCTTCCCTGGCTAATAATATTAAAAGGCGCTGCTACCGTATTACTGAGCGTTATGGGGCCGTATACAACGGGGCATTGGTCCTTATATGATACCTGCAAGGAGTAACTGCCGGGCGGAACGTTAACCAGATCAACGCTTGTGCTTTTTACATTACCGTTGGCATCTACCCATTTTACCGAGTAATCCCTATCCAATATCTCGATAGCGCTAATGTGAGTAATACTAAGCCCGGTGATGGATCCGGTGCTGCGTCCGCAATAGGGATTAGTTATATTTTGTGCAGATGTAACAATGGTAGGCCTGGCATCCAATATCGTAAAGTTAAAATCAGACGAGCAGGAATTATTGAGAGCGGCAATTTTATAATTACCCGGCAGCAGGTTTTCGGCCTGTGCGGTAGTAGCTATAGTTTCGTTATTGGCATTTGTAATTTTAAACCCACCCGCATTTGTATAGTTAAACTTAGCCGAGCCAGTTGCCCCGCATCCGCCGCCACTATTTATAATTTGATAGGTTGGGCTGTAAGGGCTACTGGTAAACAAAGAAGTAAAGCCACCCTTAGTTGCCGACGCGATAATACCTTTTGTAATACTGCCCGTGTATGACCATTTGCCATCGGCACCGGCTAAAACGCTAGCAAAATAGGTTTCTGGTTGGCAACTAAGGCAATCATCATCATTGTAAAGCTCTACCGACGATAATGGAGTAGCCGTACCTGATACTTTAGTAGCGGTGATATTGGTGATTTCTATCTGGGGTAACTTGTCTCGCTCTGGTGTATCCCAGGTATTGTTTAGCCCTGCCGATGTACAAAAAATAGCCGTGTGGTTTACTAATATATTTTTTTGCCCATCCAACGCAAAAAAAACGCCGTAAAAGGTATTACTTTGGCCGGCAGCTACTCCACCTAATGTAATATTACCCTCGGTTTGTATTATAAATCTGTTTTCGTTACCGCTGCTTTGGGGGCCATATAATTCCTGATTACCTCGTATAGTAACATCACCGGTAAGCTGCTTAAACTCGCTTACCAAAGGGTATTGAATTTTGTTGCCGGTGATATTTATCGTGTAAGGGTATTTTGTTGATTGGGTATCATTAAAGTTGGTAGCATGTATAAAGTAAATGTCTGTCGATTGGAAGATATTTGCTACGGCATTGCCATTTATATCAAAATTAAAGTAGTTGTTAATGATATTTATAGTGGCAGTAAAAGCAGTCGACTGTGGGTTGCCGCGGTGGAAAATATCTTCGAGCAGATTGCCGAATAAATTACGCTTGCTTACATCTGCCGCACCTATCTCAATATTACCCTTACAGCCGGCTATGTTAATGCCGTTGCCGCCGTAATGAGCGGGATTAATACGGGGGCTTTTGCCATCGGGTTCAATCCCGGCAAAATTCGAGTAGAATTTGAGGTTTTCGATGCCGGCCGTTGATGTTGGTACATTTATAATTGTGTTGTTGTCTGTAAATACATTTCCTTTTCCACTATCGCCAATTTGAATATTTTTTGAGGCCTGTATATAAAATGCAGCTGCAAAAAGGGTATTGTCGGGGCCGGGTAGACCACCATAAAAGTTGCGGATATAAAATCCATATAGAGCAAAGTCCGACACGTTAGACATTGTAAATGCATTAAACGCGCCTGATGCACCACCCATTTGCAATATAACCTTGGCGCCGCTTACACCAAATTTTGTGCCCGGCTGGCTACTGCCGTCAATAGTTAGGTTCGATGATATATTTAGGGTGGATAAAATTGATATGGTACGTGCTGTTTCTGCAGTGCCCAGGTTAAATTTAATTACATCTGGTGTAGCCGTACCATTAGCTGCCGCAGCTAACAAAGCCTGGCGCAAACTACCAGGCGCCGAATCTGAATTATTGGTCACTACGAAAGTATCCGCTTTTATTTTAAAAGACAAAACGGTAAACAGTAAACACAGTAAAAAAATGCGTTTTAGCATAATTGGTAGCAGCTTCCAAAATACGAACATTTACTTGTAAAACCAGTGTCATTACCACATTACCTAATTGTTATTCAATGTGCAAAATTGTACCTTTGTGCCTTAATTTAAGGGATACCAATTTCAATGAAGCTGAACATAGATTACCAGGAGCAATTCCAGCAAAGGCACATAGCCCCAAACCAGGCCGATACCGATAAAATGTTAAAAACAGTTGGTGTAAATTCGCTTGATGAGTTGATAGATCAAACTGTACCGGCAAAAATAAGGCTTAAAAACCCGCTTAATTTGCCGCCCGCTAAAAGCGAGTTTGATTACCTGAATGCCTTAAAGCAAACAGCTTCAAAAAATAAGGTTTTTAAATCGTACATAGGGCAGGGATATTATGATGTAATAGTGCCCGGGGTTATACAGCGTAACATATTAGAAAACCCGGGATGGTATACCCAATATACCCCTTACCAGGCCGAAATTGCACAGGGCCGTTTACAGGCGCTGCTTAATTTTCAAACTATGGTTATTGATTTAACCGGTATGGAAATAGCCAATGCATCGTTATTAGACGAAGGTACTGCTGCTGCCGAGGCTATGTTTATGCAATACAGCTTGCGTAAAAATCAAAAAGCGAATGTGTTTTTTGTGAGCGAAGAATTGTTCCCGCAAACCATTGATATTTTAAAAACCCGCAGCGAGCCTTACGGCATAACACTGCAAATAGGCGACCATCGTAAAGTTGAACTTACAGACGAGATGTTTGGCGCCATAGTGCAATACCCTGCCGGCCATGGTGCTGTATATAACTACACCGATTTTGCTAATGCATTGCATCAAAAAGGCGTTAAACTGACGGTAGTTGCCGATCTGATGAGCTTGGTGCTGTTAACCCCTCCCGGTGAATGGGGCGCCGACATTGTGGTAGGTACCAGCCAGCGCTTTGGCGTGCCAATGGGCTTTGGCGGGCCACATGCCGCGTTTTTTGCAACTAAAGAAGAATATAAGCGCTCGTTGCCCGGTCGTATCATCGGTGTAACTATCGATTCGGCAGGAAGCTACGCCTTGCGCATGGCTTTACAAACACGCGAGCAACACATCCGCAGGGATAAAGCAACGTCAAATATTTGTACTGCACAGGCATTACTTGCTATTATGGCAGGTATGTATGCCGTGTACCATGGTCCCAAAGGCTTAAAACTAATAGCCGAGCGTATACATGGTTTAAGCGTATTGCTTTCATCGTCGTTAAAACAGCTTGGTTACCAGCAGTTAAATGATACATACTTTGATACTATAAAAATTGAGCTTGGCGCATTAGCCGGGCCGGTAAAATCAGAGGCGTTAAACAACATGGCCAACCTTAACTATAACGGTTCGGTAGCTACTATTTCTTTGGATGAGACTACCTCGCCCGAGGATGTTAAAACGCTGGTGCGCCTTTTTGCTAAAGTAAAAGGTAAAACATTAGCCGATGCTGATTTTGATACGCTTAAAACCAACATTGAAGGCATTATACCAGCCGAATTGCAACGTACATCGGCCTATTTGACACATGGCCTATTTAATACGCATCACTCCGAGCATGAGATGCTGCGCTATATAAAATCGCTTGAGGCAAAAGATCTTTCGCTTTGCCACTCAATGATCGCTTTGGGCTCGTGTACCATGAAGCTGAACGCGACCACCGAAATGGTACCGGTTACCTGGGCCGAGTTTAGCAAAATGCACCCCTTTGCACCAACCGACCAGGTTGGCGGCTACATGCAGTTGTTTGACGAATTGAACAAATGGCTGAGCGAGATAACCGGCTTTGCAGCCATGAGTTTGCAACCAAATGCAGGCGCGCAAGGCGAATATGCCGGTTTAATGGTGATACGCGCTTACCATAACGATAGGGGCGACCATCACCGCAATATAGCATTGATACCGTCATCTGCACACGGCACTAATCCTGCATCGGCTGCGATGGCCGGCATGAAGATAGTAGTGGTTAAATGCGACGATAACGGAAATATTGATGTTGCCGACCTTAAAGCTAAAGCCGAACAATACAAAAATGAATTAAGCTGCCTGATGGTAACCTACCCATCAACCCATGGTGTGTTTGAAGAATCTATCATCGAGATATGTGAGGTGATACATGCCAATGGTGGCCAGGTTTACATGGATGGAGCTAATATGAATGCCCAGGTAGGTCTTACAAGCCCTGCTAATATAGGTGCCGATGTTTGCCACCTTAACCTGCATAAAACATTTTGTATACCACATGGTGGCGGTGGCCCGGGTATGGGCCCAATTGGTGTAGCTAAACACCTTGTACCTTACCTGCCGGGCCATGCTGTGGTTGATATTGATAATGGAAAAGCTATACACGCGGTTTCTGCCGCACCTTGGGGCTCTGCTTCAATATTGATCATATCGCACGCGTACATTGCCATGATGGGCGGCGAAGGTTTAACCAATGCAACCCGTTACGCTATATTGAACGCTAACTATATTAAGGCGCGTTTAGAGAGCCATTTCCCGGTATTATATGCCGGTGCAAACGGCCGCTGCGCACACGAAATGATATTGGATTGCCGCTCGTTTAAAGCATTTGGCGTGGAGGTTACCGATATTGCCAAACGTTTAATGGACTACGGTTTTCATGCGCCTACAGTGTCGTTCCCGGTAGCGGGTACGGTAATGGTAGAGCCAACCGAATCTGAACCTAAACACGAGCTTGACCGTTTTTGCGATGCAATGATATCTATACGCCACGAAATTGCTGATGTAGAGAGCGGCCTGTCTGATAAATTGGATAACCCGTTAAAAAACGCGCCACATACTGCTGCCATAATTACGGGCAACGAATGGGAGCATGCTTACACCCGCCAAAAAGCAGCTTACCCGCTGCCTTACGTGGCCCAATACAAATTCTGGCCATCAGTAGGTAGGGTGAACGACACCTACGGCGACCGCACGCTGATATGCTCGTGCCCGCCGCTAACAGATTACGAGTTTGAAGAAAGCGAAGTAACAACACCAGAATACGGAACTTAAAAATAGATGTGCGGATGTGCGGATATGCATATGTGCAGATGAAAATAATAAAATTGAAGCCCCTTAATAAAGGGGCTTTTTTTAAATCAACAATAGTTGCAGTGAACTGTAACAGAAAAGCAAATATTTTCGTCTAATGGTTTGTTTAAATATATTCCGTAAATTCATTAATTCTGGTTCATACAAATGATAGCCAAAACACCGCAGCCGCCTTATTATGCTGTTATATTTACATCGGTACGTACCGGGGTTGATGAAGGTTATGGCGATATGGCCAATGAAATGGTGCAAATGGCCGCCGAGCAGCCAGGTTTTTTGGGAGTAGAGTCGGCCCGGAACGAGACCGGGATAACTGTTTCGTACTGGGACAGTCCCGAAGCGATTACTAATTGGAAAGCAAATTTACGCCATCAATTGGCCCAAAAATATGGCCGCGACAAGTGGTACGAAAATTATAAAGTGAGAATTTGCAAAATTGAGCGTGATTACGAATTTTAAAAATTATATATTTATAATATATTTCGAAAAACTCACCACTTTAAGGAATATAACCTTTTAATTTACGCCTTCGTATAAAGTATTCATATGAACCCTGATAGTACACAGTCCGTAAGCGTTTTGTTAGTAGATGATGATGAGATAAATAATTTCATTTCTATTAAGCTAATAAAAAAGGCCTTGATAAATACCGAAATTATGGCCTGCCTTAACGGTAAGTTTGCAATTGACCAGCTTGCAGAGATTCAGCGTAAAGATCCTAACAAACTTCCTGATTATATACTATTGGATATTAACATGCCCATAATGAACGGCTGGGAGTTTTTAGATGAGTATAAACGCCTGAATATCGACCCTTTGGGCAAAAGCAAAATATATATTATATCTTCTTCTGTTTTTAGTAACGATATTAATAAGGCACGCTCTTACCCCCTGGTAAAAGACTTTGTATCTAAGCCGCTCAACGTAGAAAAGATCAAAGAACTTTTTGGAATTACCGCTTAAACCGGCTTTACTGTAAACTGCTCGTCCTGGTAATTAATAGTGCCGATACCTGTTCCACGGTCATGGTAAAACAAGCAGGTGTAACCTTCAGCTGCAGCTATTTTGCCATATTGTATACGCAAATCTGCCGAGCGGTGCCCATCATAATCATATTTAGCTACAAATTTTCTTATCAGTTGCTCCGGTTCGGGTAGCTCGTCGCCACCAAAAAATACTTTTTTGCCTTCAATATCTATCCAAAACACCTGGTGAAAACGGCTATGCCCGGCAGATAGCTCGTACCTTATGCCGGGTTTGTATTCGCCATCGCCTTTTACAAAATCAATTTTTACACTGTTTTGCAGCGCTTCAAAAATATCAACGTGGTAAGACGATGATTTACCGCTCAAGCCAAAATCAAATTCATCCTTATTAATTACATGTATAGCATCCGGGAAACTGGGTTCCAATCTTCCGTTACGCTCTACCACTAAGCCGCCGGAGTGGTCGTAATGCAGGTGCGACATCAGAACCAGGCTTACTTCTTCAGGATCGAAACCAGCGTTGCGTATATGTTGGTGTAGTAATAACTCGTCGCGGGTATCTTTATAGCCCAGACCGGCGTCAAGCAATATCAGGTCATCGTTTGTTTTTATTAAAAATGGATTGACGTGGATAAACAGGGAACCGGGGCGGTCTCGTTTATTATCCGTTTCGGGGTTAAAAGGGATAAATTTTTTAGTAGCATCTACCGAATAAGAGCCCTCGCCCAACACAAAAGTTTCCATAACTATATAATATTGTGCAAATATAAGGCCTAAATAGGTATTGGGGTGCTGTTGGCCGATAAATGACATTAGGTTCATGAATTGAGTATTGACCCATCCCTCGGGCAAAATATCATATAATTAGTGACATCCATTGTAACGTTTTTAAACCCGCGGCGTCTTCTATTAAAAAATAGTACGATTTAATTTGCATATACGAAAACTATCGTACATCTTTGTACGAAGAAATTCGTATAATAGTAGAAAGAGATAAAGACATGGATTTGAAACCGACCGAAAGCGAATTAGAAATACTACAGGTAATTTGGAAAAAGGGCCAGTGCACAGTGCGCGATGTGCACGAAGAGTTGGCAAAAAGCAAAGATTCGGGCTATACTACCACCTTAAAACTAATGCAGATAATGCACGAAAAAGGTTTGGTTGAACGCGATACCAATGCTAAAACACATTTGTATAAAGCGGTAATAACCCGTGGGCAGGCACAGCAAGGCGCTTTAGATAAAATCATCTCAACCGTGTTTAAGGGCTCCACATCCGATCTGGTGATACAAGCACTGGGCCAGCACCGGGCATCAAAGGATGAAATTGATGCTATAAAAGATTATTTAAAAAAGTTTGAACAATAAAATTAGTAATGGCAGCTATGGAAAACATATTGTATAACATTAGCCAGGTTTTGGGCATCACCATCATACATTCGTTATGGCAGGGCTTACTTATATACTTTATTTTAAGAGTAGCCTTATTATTTACCGGCTGGTTACCTGCATCAAAAAAGTATACCATGGCGTTAAGCAGTTTATTTGCTATTACCGCATGGTTTGCCTACACCCTTATAAACGAGATACAGGTATACGATTGGTTAGCCAAGCCCGCCAACTTAAGTAATATGCCGCTTGTGCTGCAATTGCCGGCTAACCTTAGGCAAATAAACGAGCAAACCATGCGCTATTACTACAGCTTTGAAAAGTATTTGCCATACGTTACCATGTTGTATATAGCCGGGCTTCTTTTAAACAGTACTAAACTGGTACTAGCACGCAAAAAGTTGAATTTAATAAAGCAAACCATGAGCATTGCTGTGCCGCTGCAACAGCAATTGAGCAGGTTTGCTAATAAACTAAACATCACTAAAAAGGTAACCGTAGGGTTAAGTGATATGGTTGATGTGCCCTGTATAACCGGGTATATTAAACCTGCTATACTGCTGCCATTTACCTTATCAACCTATCTGTCGGCAGATGAGATAGAAGCCATATTAATGCACGAACTGGCACACATAAAACGTAACGATTACCTGGTTAACCTGCTGCAGCAGGTGATAACCACCCTGTTATTTTTTAACCCATGTGTGCTGCTTATAAATAAAATAATTGGTGAAGAACGCGAAAATAGCTGCGACGACCTGGTGGTTGATGCTACGCAAAACCCGATTATTTACGCAAAAGCCTTGTTTAAGCTTGAACAAAACCGCCAAAATGAATTACAGCTAGCGCTGGCTGTAACCGGCAAAAAGTACCATTTATTAAACAGAATTGAACGAATCATGAAAACAAAAAAAGAAATCCCCAGCATACGCCCAACATTGGTGGCCATGCTGATATTAACCTTAGGCATTTGCAGTTTAGCATTGCTTAACCCCGAAATTGCGCAGGGCAAAATATCTGTAAAAGCTATAGCGCCGGCCATAAAAAGCATGCTAGCCGATACGGTACCTGCAAAAGCGCCAAAGCTTAAAATTAAGGCCGAAAAAGCACAATTAAAAGCTAACAAGGCATTAATAAAACAAAAGATCAAATTTGAAAAAGACAGCCGCATAGCTTATAACAGCGATGACAGGTACAGGTGGAACAACGAAGGTATGAAGGACCCTGAACTGGAACGTTTAGGAAAAGAAGTGGAAAAACATGGCGAAGCTATAAGTAAATACTACGATAGCCCCCAATTTAAAGCCAAAAGCGAACAGTTAGAGCAGATGGGCAAACAGATTGATGCTTTTTACAATAGCGATGAAATAAAACAGGCTACCGCTGCGCAGGAAAAAGCAGCAGCCGATTTTGAAAAGCATTGGGGCGATAAAAGTGGCGATATGGAAAAAACCGGGCAACAAATGGAAGCCTTAGGTAAAAAAATGGATGTCTACTTTAATTCGCCGGAGTTTAAAGCGATGAACGAGAAGTTGGAAGCCAAATATGGTGTAAGCCACAATGGATTTCATGACGACCGCGACGAGAACTACAAAAAATACCAGGCTGAGCTGGATAAAAACCTATCGCCCGAGATTAAGGCTACCACCAAGCAATTGCGTGAACTGGGCCAGCAAATGCGCATGCGCCACGATGATCCGGAGATGAAAAAAGCACAGGAAGACATGCGTACAGCGGGCGAAAATATGCGGAAGGCATTTAACAACCCCGACATTAAAGCGCAGCAGGAAAAAATGCGCGAGTTAGGTAAACAAATGCGCGAGTATGCCGATAACGACCAAATGAGGCAAGAAAAAAAGGCTTTACAGGAAGCAACTGCGAAAATGAGGCAGTATATGAACACACCTGAGTTTAAAAAGAAACTGGCCGATTACAAAAGAACCCATAACACCTACAACTGGCATAAAGATGTAAATGAGCAGCCGGAAAAACCGGAAGCCCCTGAAAAACCGGAAGCTCCGGAGAGTAATTAATTGAACAAAATAACTGTGTAGAAAAATAGCGATGAGATCAATTTCATCGCTATTTTTTTAAACACATTGTTCATAACACTCAACTTACAAGTCAAAATAAGTAATTTAGTATCCTCAAAAAGGGGATACTTTTTTTATGCTTCAAAAGCTAACCATACAAAACTACGCACTGATAGATAACCTCGAGATCAACTTTGATAGGGGGTTAAATATACTTACCGGTGAAACCGGCGCGGGTAAATCCATCATATTAGGTGCCCTGTCGCTTATTTTGGGCCAACGTGCCGAAAGCCGTTACTTTTTTAATCAGCAAAAAAAATGCGTGATAGAGGGTTCGTTTAAAATTGCCGATTTTCACTTGAAGTCGTTTTTTGAGGATAACGACCTGGATTATGAAGGCGATACCGTTTTGCGCCGCGAAATATCTGCCGATGGTAAATCAAGGGCCTTTGTAAATGATACACCGGTTAACCTTACCCAAATAAAAAACCTTGGCGAGCGGCTGATTGATATCCACTCGCAGCATGCTACTTACGAAATAAACGACCCTGCTTTTCAGCTACTGGTGGTTGACGGCGTGGCTGGGCATCAGGAGTTATTAAGTAATTATCAAACTAAATATAGCATTTACCGTAAAGCACTTACCCAACTGCAGCAATTAATTGAGCAGAACGATAAAGCCAAAGCCGACCTTGATTACTACCAGTTTCAGTTTGATGAACTGGAGAAAGCCGGTATAGCTCCTGATGAACAGGATCTATTAGAGAAAGAACTCTACACGCTTAATAATGCCGAAGAAATAAAACGTAACCTTTTAGGTGCGCATTATTTAATGCACGAGGGCGAAACATCGGCAATTATACAATTGCGCGAAGCCGGGCAGCAATTATCTACCATAGAAAAATACAACCCGGAGGTAGAAGAATTGCACGAGCGTTTAAAAAGTACGCTTATTGAACTAAAGGATATTGCCGCAGAGTTAGAAACCATTGAACAGCGCACCTTTACCAACGAAGCCCGCGCCGAAGAAGTGAACGCCCGTTTAAGCTTATTATATAACCTGCAAAAAAAGCATCGGGTAAATAGTAACGAAGAGCTATTAGCAATACAGGACGACCTATCAGGCAAGATACAGCAGGCGGTGTTTGGCGATGAAGCGGTAGAAAAACTACAAAAGCAAATTGCAGCAAGTAAAAAGGAATTGGAAGATTTGGCTGCTGTATTAACTGCCAATCGCACAAAAGCCATCCCGGTTATCGAAGAAAAGGTTTTAGCCAACTTGACCGAAATGGGTATGCCTAACTCGGTATTGCAAATACAGCAAAGCACCAACGCAGCTGAGCTTACCAAAAGCGGAGTGGATACTATTCGCTTTATGTTTTCGGCCAATAAGGGCCATGCCCTGGCCGATATGAGCAAGGTGGCATCGGGTGGTGAGTTGAGCCGTTTGATGCTGAGCATAAAATCTATAATTGCGCAGTATACTGCCTTGCCTACCATTATATTTGATGAGATAGATACAGGCGTAAGCGGCGAGGTAGCCAATAAGGTAGGGCAGGTAATGGAACGCTTATCGCAAAACCTACAGGTAATTACTATAACCCACCTGCCGCAAATTGCAGGCAAAGGCAAAAGCCATTATTTTGTGTATAAAGACGACTCGGAATCAATAACCAAAACGCGCATCAAAAAATTAAGCGAGCAAGAACGTACTACCGAAATAGCTAAAATGCTAAGCGGTGATAACCCCGGCGAGAGTGCGTTACAAAATGCAAGGGAGCTGCTTGCAGGATAGTTAGCAGTTACAGGTTTGCAGTTTGCATATAACAACTGCAAACTGTGCGCTGCAAACTGCAAACTAATTTTATAACTTTGCCCCACTCATAAAACTAAAAACAATGGCTTACAATTTATTAAAAGGTAAAAAAGGAATTATTTTCGGGGCGCTTAACGAGCAATCTATCGCCTGGAAAGTGGCTCAGCGCTGCCACGAAGAAGGTGCCGAAATAGTTTTAACCAATTCGCCGCTTGCATTGCGCATGGGCGAACTAAATAAACTGGCAGAAGAATGTAATGCCCCGGTTATCCCGGCAGATGTAACCAGCAATGAGGATGTAACCAACCTGTTCACTAAATCGATGGAACATTTTGGCGGCGGTGTTGATTTTGTACTGCACTCGATAGGCATGAGTGTTAACGTACGTAAAAGCATTCCTTACACCGAAAATAACTATGATTTTACCCATAAGGGGTTAGATATATCTGCATTGAGCTTTCACCGTGTATTGCAGACAGCTATGAAGTTGGATGCTATTAACGAGTGGGGATCTGTGCTGGCCTTAACTTACATTGCATCGCAGCGTGTATTTCCCGATTATAATGATATGGCCGATAACAAGGCTTATCTGGAGAGCATTGCCCGTAACTTTGGTTATCAGTATGGTGTTAAAAAACACGTTAGGGTAAACACGGTATCGCAATCGCCAACCCGCACTACTGCCGGTAACGGTGTAAAAGGCTTTGATGGCTTTATAAACTATGCCGAAAAAATGAGTCCGCTTGGTAATGCTGATGCCGACCAATGCGCCGATTACTGTGTAAGTTTGTTTAGCGATCTTACTAAAATGGTTACCATGCAAAACTTGTTTCACGATGGTGGCTTCTCTTTCACCGGCGTTACCGCTGCAGTGATAGAGCAAATGGAGAAATAGTATTTAACTGATACATATAAAAGCAGAATCGATGTCCGGTTCTGCTTTTTTGTTTTATAGCCATATATTTACCACATGCCCAAACAAAAAGCTATAATTATTGGTGCCGGTATTGCCGGTATAGCAACGGCTATTCGTTTAACTGTAAATGGTTACCAGGTAGATGTATTTGAGGCAAACGCTTACCCCGGCGGCAAGCTATCGCAAATTGAGCATGATGGCTATAGGTTTGATGCCGGCCCTAGCCTGTTTACTATGCCGCAATATGTAAACGAATTGTTTGAACTGGCAGGCAAAGATCCGGCAGATTATTTCAGCTATCAAAAGCTGGATGTAGTTTGTAACTACTTTTACCCCGATGGTGCCCGTTTAAGCGCCTATGCCGACACCAATAAATTTGCCGCCGAGATAGCTGCTAAAACCACTGAACCTGCCTCAGCGGTTTTAAAATACCTGGCTAATAGCAGGGATATATACACCATAACCAACCATGTGTTTTTAGAGCGGTCGTTACACCGGCTGCAAACCTATTTAAGGTGGGATACGTTGCGGTCGGTATTCCGTTTCCCGCAAATTGACCCTTTCCGTACCATGCATAAAGCCAATGCCGGTAGCTTTAAGGATGCGCGCATAGTGCAGTTTTTTGACCGCTACGCCACCTACAACGGATCTGACCCTTACCAGGCACCGGCTACATTAAATGTAATACCGCATTTGGAGCATCATTATGGTGCTTATTTCCCTGATGGCGGTATGTACAGTATCACCCAAAGCCTGGTAAAGCTGGCAGAAGAATTAGGCGTAGTATTTAATTATAACCAAAAGGCGGATGAGGTTGTGGTGATTAACCGGCAGGTAAAAGGCATCAGAGCCGCCGGCGAGAATCACCTTGCTGATATAGTGATATCTAACATGGATATATGGTTCACTTATAAACAGCTGTTGCAAAAATACCCGGCCTTGCACCCAAATAAAATACTAAGCCAGGAACGAAGCAGTTCGGCATTGATATTTTACTGGGGTATAAAAAAGAGCTTTACTGAACTGGACCTGCACAATATATTCTTTAGTGCCGATTACAAGGCCGAGTTTGACCATATATGGAAACACCAGGATATCTACAACGATCCTACGGTTTATGTAAACATAAGCTCTAAACTAAAAGCCGATGATGCCCCCGAAGGGTGCGAAAATTGGTTTGTGATGATAAACGTACCCGCCAATAACGGGCAGGACTGGGATAAGCTAATAGCCCGTGCACGTGCTGATATTATTGCCAAACTTTCGAAAATTTTAGGGCAAAACATAGGTGGGCTTATTGCAACCGAAAGCATATTAGACCCGCGCAGTATCGAGAGTAAAACATCATCGTACAAAGGCTCTATTTACGGCACAAGCTCCAATAACCAGTTTGCAGCTTTTTTACGGCATGCCAACAGCTCATCAAAAATAAAGGGCCTATATTTTTGCGGGGGTAGCGTGCACCCCGGCGGCGGTATACCGCTTTGTTTGTTATCGGCAAAAATAACCGCCGATTTTATAGGGTAGTGTTATTGCAATTACTTGCTCAACTCCGCAAAATATTTATGAAATAAGGGTATAGTCTCAATCCCTTTATAGTAATTAAATATATCGTATTTCTCATTTGGCGAGTGCAGGGCATCGCTATCCAGGCCGAAGCCCATAAGTACGGTTTTTAAACCTAATTCAGCTTCAAATAGCGCTACAATAGGTATGCTGCCGCCGCCACGGGTAGGTATAGGTTGCTTGCCAAATGCCTCGGCAATGGCTTGTTGGGCCGCACGGTAGGCAATGCTATCGGTAGGGGTTACCACCGGCTCGCCGCCGTGGTGCGGTGTTACCTTTACCTTAACGTATTTGGGTGCTATTTTCAAGAAATGGTCTGTAAACAGTTGGGTTATTTTTTCGGATGTTTGGTTGGGCACCAAGCGCATAGATATTTTGGCATTGGCTTTTGATGGCAAAACGGTTTTAGCCCCCTCACCAATGTAGCCGCCCCAAATGCCGTTTACTTCTAAAGTAGGGCGGGTACCGGTGCGCTCAAAGGTGGTGTAGCCTTTCTCGCCCCAAACCTCGGCTATATCCAGGTCGGTTTTGTATTCTTCTTCATCGTACGGCGCGGCATTCAGTTCAGCACGCTCAGTTTCGGTCAGTTCCTGCACATCGTCATAAAAACCGGGGATGGTAATATGGTTATCCTCGTCATGCAACGACGCTATCATTTTAGCCAGTATGGTAGCTGGGTTAGCTACTGCACCGCCGTAAACGCCGGAATGCAGGTCGCGGTTAGGGCCGGTAACTTCTACTTCTAAGTAGGACAAACCACGCAGGCCCGTTTCCAGCGATGGGTTTTCCATGCTGATCATCGATGTATCAGATATCAGCACTACATCAGCCTTAAGGCGTTCTTTGTTGGCTTTTACAAATATACCCAAGTTGTTTGATCCTACTTCTTCCTCGCCCTCTATCATAAACTTAATATTGCAAGGCAGGGTATTGGTTTGCATCATTAGCTCAAAGGCCTTTACATGCATATAAAACTGGCCCTTATCGTCGCAAGCACCACGGGCATATATTTTACCATCGCGAATGGTTGGTTCAAATGGCGGGGTTTTCCAAAGCTCAAGCGGGTCGGCGGGCTGCACATCGTAGTGGCCGTAAGTTAATACAGTAGGTAAAGCAGGGTCAATTATTTTTTCGCCATACACAATAGGGTAGCCTGCCGTTTGGCAAACTTCTACCTTATCGGCACCGGCATCAGCAAGTTTTTTAGCTACGTAACTGGCAGCGTTTAAAACATCAGCCTTGTACTTTGGGTCGGCACTAACAGATGGGAAACGCAGCAGTTCAAATAACTCGTCGAGCAGGCGTTGTTTATTGGATTCTATATATTGCTTTATTACTTGCATGGTAAATGTATTTGTGGCAAATATAGGAGTTTTGGGGAAATGGAGGGAGGGAGCAAGTTACCTGCGTGCGTTTTGACTCACCCCGACGTAGCTACGCTCGTCGACCCTCTCTCCGCGAGCGGAAAGAGGGTGAAGACGAAAATGCAATAAAACCCCCTCTTTGCGAAGCAGAGAGGGGGCAGGAGGTGAGTCGACTCGTAAACTATGCGCTACCGCCAATGCTTCGACAAGATCTGCATGACAGTTGCTTACTCCGCCACTTTCTCTACCACAACAGCGGTGCCATAGGCCAGTACCTCGGTGATGCCCTGCATTACCTCATTGGCATCGTAGCGCATACCTATAATAGCGTTGGCACCCATTGCCTGGGCATGTTGTATCAGCAGGTGATAAGCTTCTTCGCGGGCGTTTTCGCAAAGCTCTACGTAAACAGATAGCCTGCCGCCAAAAAGCGATTGTATGCCCCCGGCAAAATTGCCCACAACGCTACGGCTGCGAACGGTGATGCCACGCACAACGCCTAAATGTTTAACAACTTTATAACCGTCTAAACCTACGCCGGTGGTGATGAGTGAAGTGTCCATAATGTTTTGTTTTTTGATAGATATGTATTTAGATACTAGTTGTTCAAAAATGTTACCAAAGCAGGGTTAACTATATCCGGCTGGTCCAGGTAGGGTAGGTGGCCTGCGTTATCTACCGGCAAAAACTCAGTCTTTAGCACACTCCGTACCGAGTCGCTGTAGTTAAAGGGTACGGTTTTATCTTCTTTACCCCATATTAATAGTACCTGCTTATGCTGGCTGTTTAGCTGGGTATAGCTTGGCCTGCTCTTTAAATCATAATTATACATGGTAGATACCAGCGCATGCCTAAAGCCTTTATAACTCATTTGAGGCAAATACTTTTCAACCCAGGTTGGTTGGCGGTCGGGGTATTTAAAATCGCTTAGCTGGCCGTTTGCGCGGTCGTCGGCAAAAACAGTTTCATGGTAATTGGTAACCACCGCGGGGTATTTGGGTTTCATATCGGGATAAGCGGGGTCTATCAGTACTACTTTATTAACCATGCCGGGGTAAACGCCGGTAAAATCGGCAGCCAGTTTGCCACCAAAAGATATACCCACCAGGCTTACGGGTTGTTTTAGGTGCAATTTAGTAATAAGCTCTTTTAGCTGGTCGTAGTATAGTTGCCTATTGTAAACTACGTTTGGCCTGTCGGAGTAGCCGCGGCCGTATTGGTCATACCGTAACACCCTAAAGCCATGCTCTAATAAATATTCGTAAGTGCCATCCCATATATGGTAGGGTACGCTAAAACCATGTATCAGTACCACTACCTTGCCGCTATCCTGCCCATCCAGTTCGTAGTGGGTAAAACCATGCGATAGCTCAATATAACTACCCGGGGTGGTTTTTCGCGTTTCTTCGGTTATTTCTTTTTGTTCTTTATCAAAATGGAAATAAAATACGGCAAGCACAGCCGCAGCAAAAATCAATAACACAAGCAGTGTTACCAACAGGCGTTTAAAAGTTCTCATTTGTTGAGTATAATGGTTTATGGTTTGGAGTAATAAAAGTAGCAGAATTATTTAATTTAGCTGCCTTAAGTTTATTCCCAATATGCGTATCACTATTATCGGTTCGGGCAATGTAGCTACACATCTATCGGCAGCATTTAAAAACGTGGGCCATCGTATAGTACAGGTGTATAGCCGTAATATGCAAAACGCAGCCCTGTTGGCGTACCATGTAGGTGCCGAAGCCGTAGATGATCTTGAAAACATTTCGGTCGATACCGATGTCTTTATCATCGCTATAAAGGATGATGCCATTGGTGCAATAGTGCCCAAATTGTTAAAATACGATAAACTGACAGTGCATACCTCGGGCGCGGCAGGCTTAGATCATATACTGGCCTTTACCGATAAAGCGGGTGTATTTTACCCTTTGCAAACCTTTAGTAAAACCAAGGAACTGAATTTTAGAGAAGTGCCCCTATGCATAGAGGGTGCCGACGAAACCATTACCCTGCAACTGGAAGAACTGGCGCGCACCATAAGCAATAATGTTTACCGGGTAAACTCCGCGCAGCGTAAGGTGCTGCATTTGGCAGCCGTGTTTGCCTGCAACTTTACCAACCATATGTACACCATAGCGCAACAACTTTTGGCCCAAAGCGATATGGGCTTTGATATGCTGCGCCCGCTGATAGCCGAAACCGCCGATAAAATAAAGCAGCAAGCGCCCGCTACTGTGCAAACCGGCCCTGCTGTACGCAATGATGAGCAAACTATGGCGGCTCATTTACAAATGCTTAACGGCAAGCCCGAACTGCAACAGCTTTACACATTATTAAGTCAGGATATTATCAAAAACAACAACACTGCTAACGGGGATAAGTAATTTTGTTACTTTTGCCAAAATGAATATTTTTAAAGTAACGATAAACTTTGAGGAACAGGACCACGATACCGTTGTGCTGCCAATTGCCGAGGGGGAGTCTGTTTTAGATGTTTGCCTGGAAAACGGCATAGAGTTACAGCACAATTGCGGCGGCGTATGCGGCTGCAGCACCTGCCATATATACGTTAATAAGGGGATGGATAACATCCAGGAGATATCTGACAAGGAGGAGGATTTTATTGACAGGGCTGTAAACCCGCGCATCAACTCGCGCCTGGGCTGCCAATGTGTAATAATTGACGGCGATATTGAGGTAACCCTTCCCGACCAGTCGGATTTTATGGGGCACTAAAAAGATAGTACGTAGGACGTTGTACGTTTTACGTGGAAAATATAGACAGAATAACGTATTACCTAAAACGTAGCACGTATAACATATAAAAATGACAGACGATAAATTTGAGCTTCCCATTCACTGGAATGATTACGAGGATATAGCGATGGGCCTTTACGAAAAGTTTGGCGATGATTTTGATGAATCAAAGATCTATCGTATACGCTTTACCGAACTGTTGGAGTGGGTGCTATCGTTACCGCACTTTGCCGGTACCCGCGAGCAATCTAACGAAGGCCACCTGGAGCAGATACAAAGCGCCTGGGTTTACGAGTGGAGAGATAACCAATAGGCAGTTTGCAGTTGGTGGTTTGCAGTTTGCAGCAATCGGTGTAATCAAATAATAATCGGTGTAATCAAAAAAATGGAATCCTTTTTAACAAAGCTTAAAGATATAACCACATTAATGTTTGATGTGGACGGTGTGCTAACCGATGGCTCGATATACGTGACCGAAACCGGGGTGCAAAGCCGTGCTTTTAATATTAAGGATAGCTACGCGCTGCAACTGGCTGTTAAAAGCGGCTATAATGTAGCGGCTATATCGGGCAGCCGGTCAAAAAGCGCGTTGTTCCGTTTAAATAGCCTGGGTATAAACGATGTATACCTTGGCGCACATACCAAATCTGAACGGTTTAAGCTGTACATCGAAGAAAAAAGCGTGCACCCTTCGGAGATATTGTACATGGCCGATGATATCCCCGATCTGGCTGTAATGAAAATGGTTGGCCTGCCGGTTTGCCCTGCTGATGCCGCCGAAGAAATTAAGGCCATCAGCGCCTACGTATCGCCATTTGCAGGCGGCAAGGGCTGTGTACGCGATATTATCGAAAAGGTAATGAAGGTACAGGGCAAATGGATGAACGACCAGGCGTATACATGGTAGTTTAAAGTCTTAAGTCGAAAGTTTAAAGTCTATAGTCTTTTGAAAAATATCAAACTCATTCTCGCATCAAAATCTCCACGCAGGCAAGAGTTGCTTACTTTAATGGATATTGATTTTAGGGTGGTGCTGAAAGAGGTGGATGAATCATATCCTGATGGCTTGTCGCCCGCCGAAATTGCATTATACATCGCCCAAAAAAAGGCCGAAGCATTTGATGAGGATATTGCTGATGACGAGGTAGTGCTTACTGCCGATACCATCGTAGCTATTGACGGACTAATATTAGGCAAACCCGATTCTCCGGAGCATGCCATCGAAATGCTGCACAGACTATCGGGCAAAATGCACGAGGTGTATACCGGTGTTTGCATACTGTACAAGGGTCAATACAATAAGTTTTTTGATAGATCTGAAGTATTCTTCCGCAAGCTTACAGAGCAAGAAATACGGAGCTATGTTGAGGAATATAGCCCTATGGATAAAGCCGGATCCTATGGCATCCAGCAGCGCATTGGTTTAATAGGCATCGAGCGTATTAATGGCTCATACACCAACGTAGTGGGTTTACCTACCGAGAAAGTGTATCAGCAACTGATGTTGTTGAAGTAGGCTTACTAAAATAACGCGGTTAATAGACCTTTAATTTTCCAATACCATTTTTTCCAGCGCGTCTATCCATTTTGGCGAGTCGTTAAGGCTTTCTACCAGTTGTACATGCTCGCCGCCTAAGGCTTTAAATTCATCGCCATATTCGGTGGTAACTTCGTAAACGGTTTCAAGGCAATCGGCGACAAAAGCGGGGCAAAATACCAACAGTCGTTTTTTACCTTCTTTGGCCATTTTCGCTATTATTTCGCTGGTATAAGGCTGCACCCAAGGGTCGCTGCCGAGGCGCGATTGAAAGCAAACGGTATACTTTTCTTTTGGCAAGCCCATTTTGGCGGCAATAAGGCGTGCCGTGTCGTGAGATTGCGCCGAATAACAAAGCTTATTGGTATCGTTTAAAGTATTGCAGCAGCCATCAACCTTAAGGCAATAGTTGTGCGTATGATCGCACTTTTTTAGCTGGCGCTGCGGCAAGCCGTGAAAGCTGAATAGTATGTGGTCGTATGTTTCGGGTTGGTATTTTGCAGCATTATCGGCAAAGGTCTCAATCATCAGCTCGTTATCATGAAACGAGTTAAGGAACGAGATATCGGGGATGGTTTGCCATTCTTTTACAATGCTCATTACCTTCTCCTGTACAGATCCGGTACTTGCCGACGCATACTGCGGAAACATGGGGATAACTTGTATCTCGCTTACCAGCGCCTCTTTTAACCTATCTAAAGCGGTTGCTATTGATGGGCTTTGGTAGCGCATGGCCAGCTCAACCATATAGTCATCGCCAAGGCGCTGCTGTAGTAGCTGCTGTTGCAATATGCTGTAGTGTTTTAATGGCGAGCCAGTTTTATCATCCCAAATGGCGCGGTAAAGTTTAGCCGATTTTGGCGCCCTAAAGGGTACAATAATGGTTTTTACCAAAAAGGTACGCAGTACAGGGTTAACATCAATAACCCTTGGGTCCATTAAAAACTCGTCTAAATATTTGCGTACATCGGCTGTGCTGGCACTATCTGGTGTGCCTAAATTTACAAGTAAAACTCCCTTTTTTGCCATAATTTATGGCTGCAAATGTAATAAAAAACACCCTAACCCGCTGATGGCCCTGCTATTATTGCAAATTAATGATACCAATACGATGGGCCTATTTGGCGTTGAATTTAGGGGGCAGGGGGGCTGTCCATAGTTTCCACCAGGGCAGCCAGGGCGAATCGTGGTGTTCGTAGTGGTAACCAAAAAAATAGCAGCTAAAAAAAGCCATTAAATGGTTGCGCCGTAAACTGCGCGATTGGTGCTTATTATCGTGCTCGCCTTTATGAGGCAGGTAGGTGCCAAAGTAAAACAACTGCAGTGTGCTTAACAGCGATGGCACCACCCAAAACAATAGCAGATTGGCCTGCGGTACCAATAGCTTAAATACATTAAACAACACCGCCATTACCACAATTTGCCATATAGACAGGTAGTTACGTATAAACCTTACATACCAGCTAAAAAAACCACCGTTATGGTAATCGGGGTCATCGTCGGTATGTACATGGTTATGGTGTTTGTGATGTTTGGTATACAGCTGCCCGTACCAAAACGAAGCATATAAAAAAGTACAAAGGTAGCCAATCAGGTTATTTGCCGTTTTGTTAGGCGCTACGGTACCGTGCATGGCATCATGCGCGGTAATAAACAAGCCGGTGTACAAATGCATTTGCACCAAAATAAACAGGTATAAAAGCGGGTTGCTAAAGTTTACCTGCCATTTCATTAACAACAGCGTACAGGTTACCCAGCTGCCAATTACCAGCAGGGCAATAAATAACCCGGTGTACGATGGTGCTTTTTGCAAATGGATTTGTTTGAACTGGTTAAACAAAATCTGTTCCTTTATTTAACGCGTTTACCTAACTTATCAATATAAAACCAATTATCGCTTTCCCAGTGCCAATGTTCAGGGTCATCGTTAACTACTTTACACTCTTTACTTACCTGTGCACTACCTTTTTCAAATGGCAATTCGCAGCCAAACTGGGGCTTGATAACTATTTTACCGGTTGTATCGGCATAGCCCATGTTATTATTGCTATCTAAGATCCTAAAATATCCATCGGCGACATAATCAGGCCCGTTATCGTATATAAATACTTTATAAAGTACCCTTTCATTTCTGTCAATACCAACTAAACCCATTTTAGCTTTAGAAACTATAGCATAATGCTTAAAGGTATCGGTATAACAATACACGTATTTCCCCATTGGGATTATAGTATCGTTTTGGGTGTTGATATAGCCATATTTATTAGTGATGGTATCATTTACTAATAATAGATAACTATTGTTTGCTTGGCACGCACTAAAAAACAACACTATTGAAAGGAGTGCCCACTTCATTTGTTAAAACGATTCCAGTTTACCTTTTACCTGCTGCATTAGCCACATAGGGGTTGAGGTTGCACCGGCAATGCCTACCTTATCGTTAGGGGCAAACATAGTTACATCCAATTCATCTAATGATGATACAAAGTACGTGTCGGGGTTGTGCTTGCGGCATACCTCAAAAAGCACCTTGCCGTTTGATGATTTTTTGCCCGATACAAACACTATTTTGTTAAAATTGGCTACAAACGCGGGCAGATCCTTATCGCGGTTTGATACCTGGCGGCAAATAGTATCGTTAGCTTTTACTTCGTAGCCGCGTGCCAGTAATTCATCCTTTACGTGGTAAAATTTTTCCATGCTTTTGGTGGTTTGGCTATATAGCGTAAAGCTGGCGGGCAAATCGGCGTTATCCAGTTCGGCAATATCCTGAAAAACCAGCGCGTCGCCATTAGTTTGCCCTTGCAGGCCCACTACTTCGGCATGGCCGTGCTTGCCAAATATCAGTATCTTCTCCTGGCTGTCGTACGATGTTTTAATGCGGTTTTGCAGCTTTAAAACTACCGGGCACGATGCATCAATAAGCGTAATGTTATTCTCTAAGGCTATCCTGTAAGTTTCGGGTGCTTCGCCATGCGCGCGTATCAGCACCTTTTCGTTATGCAGGTTACTAAGGTCGCTATGTTCAATAATCCGAAGGCCCTGTGCCTTAAGGCGTTCTACCTCCTCGTCGTTATGTACAATATCGCCAAGGCAGTACAGGTAGCCATCTTCGGCCAGTATTTCCTCGGCCATGTCAATAGCATAAACCACTCCAAAGCAAAAGCCCGAATCCTGGTCGATAGTAACTTGTAAATGATGATCACCCATGGCGCTACAAAAGTAGGCAATAACTATTTAAGCTGAAAGAGAAAAGGGATGAGCTATTATTTAAGTAAGGGCCGTCACCAAATTCAACAGCACAAAAAACACAAATTGCGTTATCAGCAATACCGGCGCGGCAATGCTTTGCTTTTTAAATTTAAACAGCTCAAAAACGTATAGTAATGCTGCGCCTACAAAAAACCAGCATACATAATTTTTTATAGGGATGCTGTTACCCGCCCAGGCCCAATAGTTGAACCGTATGGCTACCGGCTCTATCAAAACATCAAGCACCACCAATAGTAAGGCGCCGGTAATTACCCTGAAAAAGGTGCTTTTTAGCCTGCTGCGCTGCATGGTTACCCCCGCGGCATATACCAGCATAAACCAGTTGATACCAATGGTGAGGGGAATATCCAACAGTTTTAAGCCCAAGGTTTGCCCGTAGGTGTAGTTGCCAAAAAGCCAGTGTTGATGCACACCTACCCACTCGGCAGCAAAGCCTGCTACAAACATGATGAGCAAAAAAATGCCGGATTGCTTAATAAACCCCGTATGGGCGGTTAGCAGCACCAGCAACATTAGCAACAGGTGCCAGGGTACCAATTGTAAAAATAATGGCCTACTTGTAGGTACCGATAGACCCACCAAACCTACAAAGTGAAATAATATAATAACAATAATGGCCGTACGGGGTGTTATATTGATATTTTGCGGCCTTTCCATTCAGTGGTTTTTGTAAGGTGTTTTTGTATTGATGTAATGCCGATGAGCAAAAGGCTAAGCATTTGTAAAGGGTGTAAAAGTACGTTTTGCCACGCGCTTTGCCCCGCCGATAGCGATATCATTATACGGGTAAGGATGATCAACCCTATCATCATCGCTATAAAATTAAGGTTTAAGGTCATAACTACAATAGCAGGGCCGCCAATAATTAGGGTTAAGTAAACCAAAAAACCTACTACGTTGTAATTGAAAGCCGCCAAAAAGTTTTTCCCGAAACCGTTTATTGCCTGGTTAAAGCCGGTATACATACGGCAGCTTATCATACCGTTGGCCAGTAAAGCCTCGCCGTTTAGGGCCGATGTTTTTACCAATTTCATTATTTCTACATCCTCTACTACTTTGTTTTTTACCAGCTGGTGCCATTGGTACTCGTTATAATCATCCGCCCTAAAAAGCATAAACTGCCCGCTCGCCGCCGAAAACGATACGCTTTTTGATAAAAAAACCATGCGTAGCGGTAACAGGTTTAATAGTATATAATGCATTAGCGGCACTACTATGTTTTCGCCGGGGCTGCGCATATCCTGGTTGGTAAACAGGCTTAACAAGCTTAGGCTGCGCAAATACATGCGGTGTACGGCACTATTTAAAAGCCCGTTACTCACTTTTTCGTCGGCATCTAAAAACAGGTAGTATTTGCCTGTTGCCTGCCCGGCCAATTGGTAGCAGGCAAAATTTTTACCCAGCCAGCCCTCAGGCAGGGGTTGGCCCTTTATCACTTTAAATTTTGGGTGTTCTGCTGCAAATGCTTCGCATAAGGCGTAGGTATCATCAGTAGAGCCATCGTCTAAAATAATAACCTCGTATTCTTTATAATCCTGCGCGTGGATAGACTGTAGCAGGGCGATGATGTTTTCGGCCTCGTTACGGGCAGGGATAAGGATAGACACCTTATCGTGATAGTAGCGGCTGATGCGTGGCAGTTTAGGGTTCGACAAAAAGTTGAACAGCGTAACCGTAAAGCGCAGTATTAAAAATATAAAGGTTACTAATAGGGCAATTATCACGCTATATCAATTTCGGTTTGTAATAGTTTGCAGGCATCATAATGTTGCTGATAATTTTTTTGCAATTCATCAAGGGTATTAGCCGTATCATCTGCCACCTTTAAGTAAACGGTTGCCGATGGCTTTTTATGTTTGAAGAACTGTACAAAACTTGCCGCAAATACCATTTGAAAACTTCCCCTTGCCTTTTGTACCAGTTTTAATATGCCTTGCTCAAAATGTATGTGGCTCACAAAGTTAGAAAACAGCTTACCCTGCGGAAACATCAGCACCAGGTTACCGGGGTTCTTTAATAATCCGGCAGCGTAATCTAAGGACAACAGTACATCCCTTGAGTTTTTATTTACCGAAAAAGCCCCGCCATAGCGTAACATGCCTGTTTTTTGTGCCGTTTCCTGCAATATCATTACATGGAAATTCTTTTTTAGCAGCTTATCGTTCAGGTAAAACAGGATGAGACCGTCCCAGAAACTAAAGTGGTTGGCTATTAATAGCACCGACTTATTTTTATCAACCGCTATATCATTATAAATAAACTCGTTGAAATAACCGCCTACCAGCCTTTTAACATAGGTTTTAAAAATCCAGCGCATAAAGGGGTTTGTTTTTGGGTATAACATACTTAATGCGCCACGTTTACCTGGGCTGCCAGGGCCTGTTGATGAAAGGTGTTTATTTTTTCTGTCAGTTCCTCAAAGCTTACCTCGCCTGCCAGGCCGCAATCAAATAAATGGAAGTATACCGATGGCTTTAGGCTCTCAAAATAATCTATAAGGGCGCAGTTATATACTATCTGGCATGGGCCTTTTATGTTTTTTATCAGGCGCTCTATACCTTTTTCAACCTTAATTTCGGTAGTGTGGTTGGATATCAGTTCGCCCTGCGGGAAAACCACCACCAGGTTTTCGGGGTTGTTAAGCAAGCCGGCAGCATATTGCAACGATTTGATCATCTCGCGCGAGCTGCGATTGATAGAAAAGCCGCCAAACAGGTTAAGCAGCATGCGCTTTTGCAGGTGGTCTTCCTGCATCATAATATATAGTTTGCGGTTAAGGTGCCAATAGGCCAGGTAATTACCCCACAGGCCATCCCACCAGCTAAAATGGTTGCTAAGCAGCAATACCGAGTGGCCGGGCTTGGGTGTAAAGGGCATTACTACCAGCTGGTTAAAGGCTTTACGCATGCGGTAACGCATGTATATGGCAAACCAGTTGCTAAATAAGCTAATTCTGCGGGCGGGTATCATTGCGGTAAATTTACTAAATACTCATCCAATTCCTTTATCACCAGCCAATGGCCCAAAGGCAGTTCGTGTACATCGGCATTTTTTAAGGTGCCGATAAATGGTTCTGCTGCCTTTTTAGGGAACAAATTATCTTGTTTGCCAAAAATTAGCTGTGTTTTTATGTTATGCTGATTAATAAGCGCGGCTATTTTTTGGGTATCGGGTTTTAACAAGCGGATAAGGTTTAGGGTATAATAAACATCCTGCCGCTTTTGTTCGGTATCAATTTCGTTATAGGCTATGTTAAAAAGGCTTTGGTCTATAAAACCGATTTTTTTTAGGTTTTTGAGCAATGCAGGCGCTAGCCATTTACTTTTACATACCCGCCTGAACAGGTATTTACCCCAGTGTTTATTCAGCAAAATATCAAAGCCCTTGTAAACCGACAAACCATCGGGTGCCATTAGTATAACCTCATCTATCAGGTCGGCGTACTCCTCAACCAGTATCAGCGCCAGGTTGGCACCTATCGAATAGCCCATTACGCTAAAGCGCTGCCTGCCGTAAATTTTAAACCATTCCTCTACATAGGCTTTAACCATAGTTTTGGGCATGCCGGCTATTATTTGCTTTTCGGACCAGCCATTCAACGTGCTCTGGCCATGAAAAAAATGATCAAAGCCGTAAACATGGTATTGTTGCAATATCGATCTCTCCAATACATGGAATTGCCTGCCCGTCATCCCATATCCATGAAAAGCCAGCATAGGTTTGCTGCCTGTGCCGTATTCGTGGTAATGCGCTTTGCCTAATGCCGGTATATTTAAAAAACCCATTGGTGGCAATATTAATAAATAAATGGTTGGATTTTGCGGCGAACTATTATTTCACCCCGTAGAGCGCGATACTTCGCGTCTCCTCTGTAACGGTCGCGATATGCAAAATCCTTTAATCCTCCAATCAAGCAAATCAAGGTTCAGACAATAAAGGTGCGAAGTATCGCACCTCTACAGCAAATCAAGGTTCAAACAAAGGCGCGGTAAAAAAATCAACGCTATCCTATAATCACAAAAAATCAGCGGTTCAGACTTCCTGCGGATGCTTCTCTCTTATATACCTCACGATCGTCTCAGTTGCTCCTACGTTTTTTAGCACATAATTATATGCCAGCGCACCTGCCGATTTTCGATAGGCTTCGTCGCTCATTAGGTTGGTAGCGGTTATTTTAAGCTCGTCGGCACTGGTAATGCTAAACCCGGCTTTAAGGCTTATAAGGTCGTGGGCCTCTTTAAATTTGTGGTAATTAGGGCCAAACAGCACCGGTAAGCCAAAAGCGGCAGCCTCCAGGGTGTTATGTATGCCCGCGCCAAAGCCCCCGCCTATGTAAGCTATATTGGCGTACTGGTAAAGCGACGATAGCATGCCTATATTGTCAATAATTAAAGTTTGCAGTTGGTGGTTGGCAGCTGGCAGTTGCGAATAACGAATTGCCGAACCAGCCGGTAATAACCCTATCAGGTTGTTTAATTTGTCCTCGCCAATTTCGTGCGGGGCAATAATAAATTTCCATTCGGGATGCAGTTTAATAAGGGCGGCCAATAGCTTTTCGTCGGCGGGCCAGGTGCTGCCGGCTATAAACAATGGGTGCCCATTGCGGAATGTTTCAATTTCGGGCAGCTGTTTAGGCTGCAAGGCATTGGCCCACACCCTGTCAAATCGGGTATCGCCGCTAATGGTTACATTGGTTATGCCGTTATAGTGTAACAGGTGTTTCGAGGCGATATCCTGCACAAAAAGCCAGGTTACCATTTTAAGCATTTTACGATGCAGGCCGCCATACCATTTAAAAAACACCTGGTTGGGCCTAAAAATGGTCGATATCATATACAGGGGTATATGTTGTTTATGCAGCTCGTTAAAATAATGGTACCAGTATTCGTATTTGGTAAAAATGGCCATTACGGGCCTTATAGCGCTAATAAACTCACCGGCGTTACGGGCGGTATCAAGGGGTAAATAATAAACCGCGTTTGCTAAAGGGGTGTTTTTGCGTATCTCATATCCTGATGGAGAAAAAAAGGTAACAACAATAGGATGTTCGGGGTATAAAAGCCTCATTTTTTCGAGCACGGGGCGGCCCTGTTCAAACTCGCCCAAAGAAGCGAAATGAAACCAAATGCTTGATTTTAAGTGATTTACATGCTGATTTTTGCGCCCGCTTACCCATAGTTTTGCCTTATTGTTAAACGTGGCAACAAAATAGAGCAGATTGTAGTATACAGAGATTCCGAAGTTGTATAGTAACAGCATTTTTTCGATTATGAATTATTATCTTCGTCGGGCATAAAAGTAATATATTAACCCAAAAATAAAATTATGAAAATAGCTGTCGTAGGAACAGGTTATGTAGGCTTAGTAACAGGCACATGTTTAGCAGAGACCGGTAACGAAGTTACTTGTGTTGATATTAACGAGCAAAAGGTAAAAATGATGCAGGAAGGCAAGCTGCCTATTTACGAGCCTGGGTTAGAATTACTTTTCCACCGTAACATTAGCCAAAAGCGGTTATTGTTTACCAGCAACCTTGCCGAAGCGATAGCTGACGCTAAAATTATTTTCCTGGCGTTACCAACCCCTCCGGGTGGTGATGGCTCGGCCGATCTTAGTTATGTATTGGGTGCCGCTAAGGATATTGCCAAATTAATTACCGACTATAAAGTTATCGTAACCAAATCTACCGTGCCGGTTGGCACTGCCGATAAGGTTACCGCGGTTATAAAAGCAAACACCAATGTAGAGTGCGCGGTGGTATCAAACCCCGAGTTTTTACGCGAAGGTGTAGCTGTTGAAGACTTTATGAAACCCGACCGTGTAGTTGTAGGTACTACCGACGAACGTGCCCGCAAATTAATGGCGGAGCTATATGGACCATACGTACGCCAGGGTAACCCGGTGATATTTATGGACGAGCGTTCGTCTGAATTAACAAAATACGCTGCCAACTCTTTCCTGGCTACTAAAATATCATTCATGAACGAGGTAGCTAACCTTTGCGAATTGGTTGGTGCCGATGTTGATATGGTGCGCCGTGGTATTGGTGCCGATAACCGCATTGGTAACCGCTTCCTGTTTTCGGGTATTGGTTATGGTGGTAGCTGTTTCCCTAAGGATGTGCAGGCTTTGGCAAAATCGGCCGAAGAGAATAAATACGACTTTAAGATCCTTAACTCGGTTATGGATGTTAACGAGATACAGAAAAAAGTACTGGTTGAAAAACTGCGCAAATATTACAAAGGTGACCTTAAAGGCAAAACATTTGCCATGTGGGGCCTGGCCTTTAAACCGGAGACCGACGATATACGCGAAGCACCGGCGTTGTATATAATAGATGAATTGTTAAAAGAAGGCGCTACCGTTAAGGTTTTTGACCCGGAAGGAATGAAAAACGTTAAAGCCCTGATAGGCGACAAAATTACTTACGGCGAAGACCCATATAGCATTACCGAAGGTGCAGACGCCTTATTGATAGTTACAGAGTGGTCGTTATTCCGTACCCCTGATTTTGACAGACTGGCTGATAATTTAAAAGCCAAAGTTATTTTTGATGGCCGTAACCTTTACGACCTGCAAAAAATGATTGACTGTGGTTTTTATTATAACAGCATAGGTAGAAAAGTAATAAGCTAATGGCACGTAAACGCATATTAATTACCGGCGCCGCCGGCTTTTTGGGCTCGCATTTATGCGACAGGTTCGTAGCCGAAGATTTTCATGTAATTGCCATGGACAACCTGATAACAGGCGACCTGCGCAATATTGAACACTTGTTTAAACTGGAAAACTTTGAGTTTTATAACCACGATGTATCTACGTTTGTGCATGTGCCCGGCGAGCTGAATTATATATTGCACTTTGCATCGCCAGCCAGCCCTATAGATTATTTGAAAATACCTATCCAAACCTTAAAGGTAGGTAGTTTAGGTACACACAACCTGTTAGGTTTGGCCCGTGCAAAAAACGCGCGTATGCTTATTGCCTCAACATCCGAAATTTATGGCGACCCAACCGTTAACCCGCAACCCGAAGAATATTGGGGTAACGTTAACACTGTTGGTCCGCGTGGTGTATATGACGAAGCCAAGCGTTTCCAGGAATCTATCACCATGGCTTATCATACGTTTCATGGTTTAGAAACCCGCATCGTACGTATATTTAATACTTATGGCCCGCGCATGCGCCTAAATGATGGCCGTGTGTTACCTGCCTTTATTGGCCAGGCTATAAGGGGCGAGGATCTGACCGTATTTGGAGATGGTTCGCAAACCCGCTCTTTTTGTTACGTAAGCGACCTGATAGAAGGTATTTACCGCTTGTTGTTTAGCGATTACGCTTACCCGGTAAATATTGGTAACCCAAGCGAGATCACCATAAAAGAATTTGGCGAGGAAATAATTAAGCTAACAGGCACCAACCAAAAAATGGTTTATAAAGACCTGCCGGTTGATGACCCTAAGCAACGCCAACCCGATATTACCAAAGCAAGGGAACTTTTGGGTTGGGAACCAAAAGTATCAAGGCAGGAAGGGTTAAAAATTACGTATGAGTACTTCAAATCACTCCCGCAGGAAGTTATTGAAAAGGTTGAGCATAAAGACTTTGCTACCTTTAATAAATAATAAAATTGTAAGGCTTAACTTTGGTTAAGCTTTACTTGTTAAATAGCATCTATGAAAATATTAGTTACAGGTGGTTTAGGCTTCATTGGCTCGCATACAGTTGTAGAACTGGTTAATGCAGGGTATGAGCCCATAATTGTTGATGACCTGTCAAACTCCAGCATTAAAATATTAGACCAGCTTGCCCGTATAATAGGCTATAAGCCCGCTTTTACCCAGTTGGACCTGAGCGACGAAAAGGCTGTTTTTGATTTTGCCGCAAGCCAGCCCGATGTTGCCGGTATCATTCATTTTGCCGCCTTTAAGGCCGTGGGCGAATCGGTAGCCTTGCCTTTAAAATACTATCGCAACAACTTTTATTCGTTGCTAAATGTGCTGAATGCATACAATGGCAAACAGTTGAACTTTGTATTTTCATCAAGCTGTACCGTTTATGGCCAACCTGCTAAATTACCGGTAACGGAGGATGCACCCGTACAGCCTGCCGAATCGCCGTATGGCAACACCAAGCAAATAGCCGAAGAGATATTGAAAGACATGGTTGCCGCCGGCACCAAATATAAAGTAGCATCGTTGCGTTATTTTAACCCGGTTGGCGCGCACCAAACCGCTTTAATTGGCGAATTGCCAATAGGCGTGCCACAAAACCTGGTACCCTTTATTACCCAAACCGCGGCAGGCAAGCGCGAAAAGCTGACCGTTTTTGGCGATACCTATAATACACCAGACGGAAGTTGCATTCGCGACTATATACACGTAGTTGATTTGGCCAGGGCACACGTTGCCGCCCTTAAGCTAATGGAAAACGATAGCTACCAGGGTTATGATGTATTTAACCTGGGGACGGGTAAAGGTTCGTCGGTTTTAGAAGTAATAAAGGCTTTTGAGCAGGTAACAGGTATTAAGCTAAACTACCAGATAGGGCCTGCCCGTAGCGGCGATGTAGAACAAGTTTGGGGAGATGTGACAAAATCCACCCAGGTATTAAAATGGAAAACAGAACTGGACCTGGATGCCATGATGGCATCTGCATGGGCCTGGGAAAAATATTTAATGGAAAACCCGTTGTAATACGGATATCAGCATGAAAAAAATAATAATTACCGGCGGGGCCGGCTTCATAGGTTCGCACGTGGTAAGGCGTTTTGTAACTACTTACCCCAATTACCAAATCATCAATCTGGATAAATTAACCTATGCGGGCAACCTGGCTAATTTAAAGGATATTGAACACCTGCCCAATTACCGCTTTGTAAAAGGTGATATAGTTGACCTGGAGTTTATAAATAATTTGTTTGAAACCGAGCAGCCGGATGCGGTGATACATTTGGCAGCCGAATCGCATGTTGACCGTTCTATCACCAACCCGCTGGAGTTTGTGATGACCAACGTAGTAGGTACAGTTAACCTGCTTAATGCTGCAAAAAACATTTGGAAGGGTAATTACAACAGCAAACGCTTTTACCATGTATCAACCGATGAGGTTTACGGCACATTAGGCGATACGGATATGTTCACCGAAGAAACCGCTTACGACCCGCACTCGCCCTACTCGGCATCAAAGGCAAGCTCAGATCACTTTGTAAGGGCCTACCACGATACTTACGGTATTGATACCGTAATATCTAACTGCTCAAACAATTATGGCTCGTACCACTTCCCCGAGAAGCTGATACCCCTTGCCATACATAATATAAAACAATTAAAGCCTGTACCAGTTTATGGCAAAGGCGAGAACATACGCGACTGGCTTTGGGTTGAGGACCATGCCAGGGCCATTGATGTGATATTTCATAAAGCGGCTACCGGCACTACCTATAATATTGGCGGCCACAACGAGTGGAAGAACATTGACCTGATTAACCTGTTGTGCAGTATATTGGATAAAAAATTGGGCCGGGAAGCGGGTGAATCGGCCAAACTGATCACATATGTAACAGACAGGGCCGGGCACGACTTGCGTTATGCAATTGATGCTACCAAACTGAAGAATGAGCTTGGCTGGGAACCGTCTATTACTTTTGAAGTAGGGTTAGAAAAAACTGTAGACTGGTACCTGAATAACGAGGAATGGTTAAACGACGTAACATCGGGCCATTATCAGGAATACTACATGGAGCAATATAATAACCGATAAGGATGTTTGGATTATTTAAGAAGAAGAAAGCGGAAGTAAGAGAAGCACCTGATTTTAATTATAGTTCGATTGTTACGGACATGCATTCGCATGTGTTGCCCGGAATTGACGATGGCGCGCAAACTCCAGAAGAATCAATTGTTCTGATCAAAAAAATGATGGAACTGGGGATAAAGAAAATTATCGCCACACCACATATTATGGTAGATTATTACCGGAACGATGCCGAATCTATCAACAATGCCCTTGCCATTTTAAAGCAGGAACTGCAAAACCAGCAAATTGATATTGATATTTCGGCAGCAGCCGAGCATTACTTTGACGAGACCTTTGAAAAACGCGTTGATGACCGCAAGGTGTTAACCATGGGCGATAATTATGTGTTGTTCGAGTTTTCGTTCATCACCCCGCCACCCAACGCTGTAAAGGTTATACAAAAAATGAGGAGCATGGGCTACAAACCCATACTGGCCCACCCCGAGCGTTATAACTACATGAATTTAGATCAGCTGAAAACCATACGCTCGTATGGCTGTAACCTGCAACTGAATACTATATCGTTAACCGGGTATTATGGCAAAACCAGCAAAAAAATGGCCGAGGACCTGGTAGATAACCAAATGGTAGATTTTATATCGAGCGATATGCACCACCCCCGCCATGCCCAGGCATTGCAGGATGCCTTAAGCATGCCCTACCTGGAAACCCTGCTGTTTAACTACCCCCTTAAAAACGTGATGCTTTAGTAGATGTGCAGATATGCGGATGTGCAGATGTGCAGATGATGGATTTGTAATTTACCAAAACAGTGCCTTGTTTTATTGCAATTAAAATGTTATATTAGGAAGTGCGGGGTAGCGAAACAAAACGAAAAAAATGGAATAATTCGCGCTACACCAACAAAAAAGTGGAATAATTTATAGCCAACACTGGAATGTAAATGCGCCATACATGCTGCAAAGGCGCTTTTTAGCTAAAATCCGCATTCAACAAGACAAGCTTCCGGAATTAATAAGATTTTGGTGCGGTTCCATCATTTGCACATCTGAAATCTGCACATCTGAAATCTGAAACTACTCGTATCTCAATGCCTCAACAGGGTCGAGTTTGGCCGCTTTTTTGGCAGGGTAAAAACCTGATGACAGGCCTATAAAAGTACATAAGCCAATAGCGCACATTAGCCAAAACCATGGCACTACAAAGCTGCCGCTAATTTGTACCGCTATAAGGTTACCGGCAGCCATACCCAGTATAATACCGCCAATACCGCCCATAAGGCATATTACAATGGCCTCTATCAAAAACTGCTTGCGTATAACTGATGGTGTGGCACCTATCGCCTTGCGTAAGCCAATTTCGCGGGTACGCTCAGTTACCGATACCAGCATAATGTTCATTAGACCTATGGCAGCCCCTATAAGTGTGATAATGCCTACGGCAAAGCCAGCCGCAGTAATACCATTTAACTGCCCTGATAGCTCCTGCTGAATAGAATCCGCACGGAATATCTCGAAATTGTCTTCCTGCCCCAGGCGTAAACCACGCACGTTTCTGAACAGGGATGTCGCTTCGCCTACACTTGCATCTAAAGCCCCCGGGCCGTTTACCATCACCGTAACCGCGAACGAAGGTTTGTTTGATGCGGCTAACTGCCTTGCTTTACCAATGGGTATAATGCAGAATTTGTCGCCACCAAAAGAGTTACTGCCTTTTGGCGCAATTACCCCAATAACACGGAACTTGCTTGCCCCAAGTAGTATGGATTTGTTAACCGGGTCGTCGTTTTTAAATAGCTTTTGCTTTAATTCGTCGCCTATAATTACCACGTTTGCCCCATGCTCCAGCTCGGAAGTTGAAAAGTTACGACCGAAAGAAAGTTTATGCCCCTTCATGGTCAGGTAGTTATCGTTACTGCCAATTACACGTATGTTGGGGTTGGTTTTTATGCTTTCGTATTTGGCAATTGCGGTGCCCGATACGGTAAGATCGATACTGACGCGTACCGGTAATTTAAAGGTTTTTTGAAAGCGTTCGGCCTCCTGGTAGCTAATTTCGGGGTACATTTTACGGTGCCCCCCATTGCCGAAGCTAATGCCCGAACCGCGGTTTTGAATAGTGAAAGAGTTGGCGCCCAGGCCGGCAAAAGCATCGTTAGTGAACTGTTTTATACCCTCGATGGCAGTTAATATACCTACAAGGGCCATAATACCTATGGCAATAATTAATGCTGTAAGCGATGTACGCAACCTGTTACCCGCGATGGATTGCAGGGCTATTGCAATATTTTCTCTGTAGCTTGTTTTTACCGCCATGCCATAAATATAAAAAACTTTCGTAGCGTATGACTATGAGGAGGGGTAGTTTGTTACAGGTTTATAGCGGATAATTAATTAATATTTTGCTTCAAAAAAAACAATTACTAATTTAAGGTAATACATCACCTTAAGAAATGAAAAAGCTATTCCTGATAATACTAATAGTCAGCATTGCCTGTGTAGTTAAAGCGCAGCAAATACCCAATTACTTAAATGAAAGATCGGTAGTAAAAGACTCGACAGGGAAAGTGTTGGATTATAAAACTTGGACTGCTATAATCCTTGCGGGCAATTATAATATGCGGGCAAAATATTCTGCAAGCGATACCAATTATATCATAACAGCCGCCAAGCCCATGCATATCAACCGGGTGTTTGATGAGCATACTATTGTAAAAGACTTAGTGGGCAAGTCCGTACCATTTAATGAATGGCACGATAAAATTTTAAGCAGCAGGTATCACTTACAACCAGTCGGGCGCGATCCAAATTCTGGCTATATATTAACACCCTACACCGAACAGGAGCTGACAGCCTTTAAAAGCCGTATTGGCAAACCTGCCGAAAGTCCATTTTTTACAACCGGTAAGGATATTAACCCTTTTGCTGTTACAGATATTTATGGCAAAAAAATAGGCAAAGCCAATTGGAAAAATAAAATTGTTGTTTTAAACTTTTGGTTTGTAGGTTGCGTACCCTGCCGTAACGAGATTCCCGAATTAAATAAATTGGTAGCAAAATATGCGGGTAATCCCAACGTGATATTTTTAGGTATTGCCCTTGATCATGAAACCGAAATTAAAGAATTTTTAAAAAGCAATACCTTTAATTACCAATTAGTGGCCGACGGCAAGCAATATGCAGGTTTATTTAAAATAAATAGCTACCCTACCAATGTGGTGATTGATAAAGAAGGTAAAGTGAAGTTTCATACCAATGGCTTTGGCTTAAATACTGTTGATTGGGTTGATAAAGCCATTGCGGAAACAGTGCAGCAAAATAGCTTGAAATTAAAAAAGGCCCCTTAAAAAGGGGCCTTTTAAATATCTATCTAAAAAGTATTATACCGAAAATGAAGTACCGCAACCGCATGTACTGGCAGCATTAGGGTTATTAAAGGTAAAACCACGGGCGTTTAATCCGTCCTGAAAATCTATCTGCATACCGGCAAGGTATAAGCCATGCGCTTTGTGCATATAAACTTTAATGCCATCAATATCATAAACCTGGTCGCCATCTTTTATCTGGTCGAAGCCTAAAACGTAGTTCATGCCCGAGCAGCCACCGCCTTCAACGCCTACGCGCAGGCCAAAATCATCGCTCAGTTCTTGCTGGTCTTTTAATTTAAAAAGTTCTTTAACGGCACCCGGTGTAAAAGTAACAGGTGCAACAAGGGTTTCAACAGTAGCGCTCATCTTATTTTTAATTAACTATACAAATATAAGGTAAAATGCGGATTTTTGTTGCGGCCCAATTATTTATGACCCCTGCCTAACATTATTATAATGGTACTTTACAGCATCCTTTTAGATATACTAAAATACACCATTGCCGGTATCGGCGTAGTATATATAGCCTTTTATTTATTTAGGCCATACCTTGATAAAGCCCAAAACCTGCAACTGCTGGAGTTTAAAAAAGCCATCAGTAACCAAACGTTGCCTTTAAAGCTGCAAGCCTACGAGCGCCTGGTATTATTTACCGAACGTATAAACCCCGCCAATATGCTTATACGCCTTAATGGTAACGGCTATAGCGCGACCGAGCTGTATAGTTTAATGGTGACCGAGCTACGCAACGAGTACCAGCATAATGTAACACAGCAAATATATGTAAGCAGCCGCGCCTGGGCAGTTGTGCAAAGGGTAAAGGAAGATACCTTAAGCGTAATAACCAACTCGATAAAAGCCCTGCCCGAGAATGCTACGGGGCTTGACCTGGGCAAAATTATATTAAACCACATGGCCAAGCTGGAGGATAACCCCTACCAAATTGCCACCGATATGATACGTAAGGACCTGGAAGATTTATTTTAACTATTATGGCCGAAAAGAAATTTACTACCAGTTCGGGCATCGAGGTTAAAGAGGTTTATACCCAACCATCGGGCATGAATGAATTGCCGGGCGAATACCCGTACACCCGGGGCATTCAAAAGGATATGTACCGCGGCAAACCCTGGACCATGCGCCAGTATGCCGGTTTTTCTACCGCCGAAGAAAGTAACAAACGTTACCACTATTTACTAAGCCAGGGCACCATGGGCTTATCTGTAGCGTTTGACCTGCCCACCCAAATAGGGTATGATAGCGACCACGAACTATCTGAAGGTGAAGTAGGCAAGGTAGGCGTAGCGATAGATTCGTTAAAAGATATGGAGGTATTGTTTGATGGCATACAGCTAAAAGACATCACTACCAGCATGACCATTAATGCCACCGCGGCCATATTACTGGCCATGTACATCGCGTTAGCAAAAAAACAAGGTGCCGATTTAAAACAGATAAGCGGTACCATACAAAACGATATATTAAAGGAGTATGCGGCAAGGGGCACCTATATATACCCGCCAGAGCCCTCTATGCGCCTTATAACCGATATTTTTGAGTATTGCAGCAAAGAGGTGCCTAAATGGAATACAATATCCATATCGGGCTATCACATTCGCGAAGCCGGCTCAACCGCTGTGCAGGAGCTGGCCTTTACGCTGGCCAATGGCAAAACGTATTTAAAAGCAGCGCTTGATAAGGGCCTTGATATAAACATATTTGCAAAAAGGCTATCGTTCTTTTTTAATTGCCATAACAACTTTTTCGAGGAGATAGCCAAATTCAGGGCGGCAAGGCGCATGTGGGCGCATATTACCAAAGAGCTTGGCGCTACCGATGCAGGGGCGCAAAAATTGCGTTTTCATACTCAAACGGGCGGCTCAACCCTTACCGCGCAGCAACCCATGAACAATATTGTAAGGGTGAGCATGCAGGCATTAGCCGCAGTACTGGGCGGCACGCAATCGTTACATACCAATGGTTACGACGAAGCCTTGTCATTACCCACAGAAGCAGCCGCCAAAATAGCCCTGCGCACGCAGCAGATCATCGCGTTTGAAAGCGGAGCTACCGATACGGTTGACCCGCTGGCAGGCTCGTACTTTATTGAGGCCTTAACCAACGAGCTGGAAACAGCCGCGCAGGTATATATAGATAAGATAGATGCCATGGGTGGATCTGTTAAAGCTATAGAGCAGGATTACATGCAGCAGCAGATAGCCGACGCGGCTTACCAGTACCAAAACGACATTGAAAGCGGCGAACGGGTGTTGGTTGGGGTGAATAAATTTATTCAGCCTGAGGCAGTGGCAGATAGCGTTTTTAGGGTTGATGATTCTATCAGAAAGAAACAAATACAACAAATTCAGCGTTTAAAAATTGAAAGAAACGATGCTGAGGTGGACCTGGCGCTGCAAAATTTAGAGGCTGCAGCCCGTGGAACGGACAACCTGATGCCGCTTATTTTAACGGCAGTTGAATGTTATGCAACACTTGGTGAAATTGCAGATACGCTGCGGAAAGTTTTTGGAGAGTATTGATAAAATTATTGTCTTAATAGTTATTTATTTTAAGCAATAACGAGGTGGTTTTTAGTGCTTAAAAACAACAAAATTATTGTTTAAACTTTTAAAAATGCCCTACGATGCAACAGGGGCATAAAATATGTTGTTGCATGCGAAATATAATATTAAATATGGATTTAAAGCAAGTATAAGGCGTTTTTTTTGGAAATATATTTTCAAAAAAATGTTAAATAATATTTTTTAATCCGCTTTTTTTTAGAATATTCGATGTTCCGTAGCAGGCTAAAAACTTGTGTAAGCGGATACTGAAAATCAAGAGATTACTGACACTTATATGGAAAAAACTTGTACTAACGTTTGGAATAGCTGCCTTCAAATTATAAAAGATAACATTCCGGCACAAAGCTTTAAAACCTGGTTTGAGCCAATAAAAGCTTTGAGGATGGATGGTAGCGTTCTGACGATACAAGTACCGAGTTTGTTTTTTTATGAGTGGCTTGAAGAACATTATGTAGGGTTGTTGCGTAAAACAATTAAAAAGCAACTGGGCGATGAAGGAAGATTAGAATACAACATTGTTGTAGAGCAATCTTCAAGCAAGCCGTACACTACTAACATGCCATCAAACGGAAACGGTGCTGAATCTAAAAATCAGTCTATGCCGATACCAATTTCAATTAACAAGGATATTAAGAACCCGTTTGTAATACCGGGCCTTAAAAAGCTGAACGTTGACCCGCAGTTGAACCGTAATTACACCTTCGAGAATTTTGTTGAAGGCGATTGCAACCGTTTGGCCCGTTCTGCCGGTTATGCCGTTGCTGCCAAACCAGGCGGTACATCATTTAACCCATTAATGATATATGGTGGCGTTGGTTTAGGTAAAACCCACCTTGCCCAAGCTATTGGTAACGAAATTAAACGCTCGTTACCCGATAAACTGGTGCTTTACGTTAGCTGCGAAAAATTTACCCAGCAGTTTGTAGATGCCCTTAAGCACAACAACATAAACGATTTTGTGAATTTTTACCAGGCCATTGATGTACTGATAATGGATGATGTGCACAACTTTGCCGGTAAAGAAAAAACACAGGATTTCTTTTTCCATATTTTTAACCACCTGCACCAAAGCGGTAAACAGCTTATCATTACATCTGATAAAGCACCTAAGGATCTGGCCGGTTTAGAAGAGCGCCTTTTGTCGCGTTTTAAATGGGGCCTTTCGGCAGATTTGCAGATACCTGATCTGGAAACCCGTATGGCTATCCTGAAAAATAAAATTTACCAGGATGGTATCGAGTTATCAAACGATGTGGTAGAATACGTTGCCCATAATATTGATAACAATGTGCGCGAATTGGAAGGCGCCATGGTATCGTTATTAGCGCAGTCGACCCTTAACCGTAAAGAGATAGACCTTAACCTTGCCAAGCAAATGCTGAAGAATTTTGTAAAAAATTCGGCCAAGGAAATTTCAATGGAATATATACAAAGCCTGGTTTGCGAGTACTTTGAAGTGCCTATAGAGATGGTGAAATCGCAAACCCGCAAACGCGAGATAGTACAGGCCCGCCAAATATCAATGTATCTGGCAAAGGCGCATACTAAAAGCTCGTTAAAATCAATTGGGAGTTTCTTTGGTGGCCGTGACCACTCTACCGTAATTTACGCCTGCCAAACTGTTGAGGATTTAATTGATACCGACAAAAAATTCAAAGGCTACGTAGCCGATATACAGAAGAAGCTAAAAATGTCGTAAACGACTTTATAATATAAATGAAAGGCTCTGCATTATGCGGGGCCTTTTGTGTTTATGCCCTCAGTCGCTCGGCTCCAGCCGAGTGACCACTATTAGCAGGCCTCCGGCCTCGGTTAACTCTCATCTACAATAAAAGGCGAATCCGGATTAGCACTGCTGTACACATAAGTGTATTCTTCATTAACTATCAAAGCCTTAACAGGGTTTTGGTGAATATAATTTACTTTTTGATCAAAGACTTCGTTGGTTATCAATTCAATAGGATAAGTTGTTTTTTGCCAAAATTGATACTCGCTATTCTGACTTGTATTATTGGCAAAAAACTTAAATAAATACAATAGCCATTCTTTACGGCTTTCTACTTGGTTTAATTTAATTGCATCAATGATTTGTTTAGCTGTATAACTTTTCAAGTCTCTGATAATATCGGGCAATCGGTTTTCGTCATTGGCAACTATCAAGTGTATGTGGCTGCTCATGATACAATAAGCATAGACTTTTAATCCCTTGTTCTTTCTGCAAAATTCAAGGCTGGCAATAAAAATATCGCAATACTCACTGCGTGTAAAAACGTCTATCCACCCTACTACGGGTATAGTAACAAAAAACGGCCTGTCAGTATTGGCTTTTCTTAATTCGGACATGATTCTAAAATACAATTTTTTTGAAGTTTTGAGGCGGCCGGAGGCCTTATAATATTGCTCACTCGGCAGGAGCCGAGCGAGTGCATGTACCGAGTGAATGCTTATAGCCAAGATGGTTCATATAATAAATACTGTCAGTCGCTCGGCTCCAGCCGAGTGACGGCTATTAGCAGGCCTCCGGCCGCCATTAACTTATTGATGTGTTATGCAAATATTTGTATAAATTGCATTAACCAATAACCCACACATGAAAAAACTATTTATAGCTGCACTGCTGCTAACCTTTACTGCCCCCGCCTTTTGCCAAACTGATAAAGACGATATCAAAAAAACAATTACAACTATGTTTGATGGGATGCGCAAAGGCGATAGCACAATGCTGCGCTCGGCATTTGCTAAGGGGATTGTTTTTCAGGGGGTAGCAAACAAAGGCGGAGATAATGTGGTGGAGACTGAAAGCGCTGATGCCTTTATTAGGGCCGTTGGCGCCCCGCATAAAGAGGTATGGGACGAACGCATTACCTGGGGCGATATTAAAATAGACGGCCCCTTAGCCAGTGTATGGACCCCGTATAAGTTTTACCTGGGTGCGCAGTTTAGCCACTGCGGTATAGATTATTACCAGTTATTAAAAACCAGTGCCGGCTGGAAGATCATTTACATTATTGATACGCGCCGCAAGGATAATTGCCCCGAGTAAGTAACCCGCAATAAATAACCGGTTGCCATAGGGTTACTATTGCTTTGTAATTGGTATCAATACTAAACCAATTACAATCACATGAAAACAAAAATTTTAATGGCGCTGGCAGGCATAGTCTTGTTTGCTGCGTGTAAAGGCAATTACGACCGCAGAAGTAGCGAAAGTAGTGATAGCACATCCATTGCCCAGGAGAAAGCAATTGCCGACAAACCCAAGTTGGTAAAAAACGCAGGGATAAGCTTTAAAGTAAACAATGCGCGCCAAACCGGCGATTCTATTGCCAACTTAACGGCAAAGTATAACGGGTTAGTTATGCATCACCAGCTGAGTTCGGAAGTGATGCATAGCGAAAAGATTTTTCTAAGTAATGACTCTATAAGGCAGGTGTCGGTAATAAACACTGTTGCTGACATGACCGTGAGAGTACCTTCTGAAAGATTGGAGGAATTTATAAATCAAGTTGGCCGTATGACTTTACACATAGACAGTATGCGGATGAATGTAGAGGATAAATCGGCAGATTATCTTTCTTCTCAACTTAAGGCTAAAAACAGGAAAGATTGGGTCTTGCAAAAGAAAGATGAAGGAGAAGCCAAAAATGCGGATGCTATTTTAGCAATGAAAGATAATGTAGTTGATAACCAGATAAACAATGTTAAAACAGATGCAGCGGTTAAATACAGCACTGTTGTTTTAAGCTTTTACCAAAATAGCACGGTGGATAATGAAGTGTTAGCTAATGATGACCCTTCAGCTTACCACGCTCCATTTTTTAATCGCCTTGGTATGGCACTTGCAAATGGCTGGTATGTATTTGCCGATATCATATTTGCTCTTGCCAACCTGTGGGTATTTATATTAGCAGGTGTTGGTGCATGGTTTTTATTTAGGCTTTATAAACGCAAGCACCCTGCAATAAAGCTTTGATGAAACTTGCGCTGGTGTGTTAACCTAACAATAAATATTTCGTTTAACTTTTTTAATTGGAATTAAATTCTATATTAGTAAGCGGGGGGAAACGAAAAAAAGAGAAAAAATTCCCCTATGGTAAACAAAAAAATGGAATATTTTACAGCTAAGCCTGTAAAGCTCACAGTTTACATATGCCTGTAATCAATTTTTGATTACTACAGGCCTGTTCACAAAGTTAACCACCCAATTTCCGACTTATTTTAATGTGTTCGTGATGCGTGCGCATCAAATATTGAATAAATAACGATACTTTTATTTTTATAAAAACCAATCAATGAAATTAGTAAAATACCTTTTGTTAGCCTTGCCGGCAATAATTGTGGCAGGCTGCCAGCAACCCAAAAGCGATGAGGCCAGTGTGCCTAAACGTACTATGTTTTTTGATAAAACAGGAATGGATACCACGGTAAAACCCGGCGATAATTTCTTTTTATATGCCAGCGGTACCTGGATGAAAAAAACAGAGATACCACCATCGCAAACTGGTTGGGGCTCGTTTTATACACTGAGCGAGGATAACGAAAAAAACCTGCACGCTATTTTAGAAGCAGCCATAAAAAACGACAATGGTAAAGGTAGTAAAGAGCAAAAAGTTGCCGACCTGTATACCAGTGGTATGGATACCGTAGCTATCGAAAAACTGGGTTACGAGCCCGTTAAACCACTATTAGCAAAGATAAATGGTGTAAAAACCTATCAGGACCTGATCTATTTGGCGGCAGACGGCTACAAGGATGGTAATGGTTATTTATTAGGCTTTTATGTATCGCCTGATGATAAGATCAGCACGCAAAACATCGCTCACTTTGACCAGGCCGGTTTAGGCTTACCCAACCGCGATTATTATTTTAATACGGATTCGGCAACTGTAAAAATACGTGCAGAGTATATCAAATACATAACCAAGCTGTTTACCTTAACAGGCACAGATGCGGCTACTGCTGCTAAAAAGGCCGCAGCTATTTTGGCGCTTGAAACAAAGATCGCCCAATCGCACCTAACACCAACTGAACTGCGCGACCCGGTAAAAAACTATAACAAGTTTGTAGTGGCCGACTTGCAAAAACAAGTGCCTGATATTGATGTAAAAGAGGTTTTTAGCCATTTAGGCTTAAAAGCCGATAGTGTTTTAGTTGGCCAGCCTAATTACTTTAAGGCGCTTGATAACTTATTAAAAACGCAACCCATTGATGTTTGGAAGGATAAGTTAACGTTTAGTGCACTGAACGATGCATCAACTTACCTAAGTAAAAGCTTTAGAGATGCCAACTTTGATTTTAACGGACGCATATTAAATGGCCAAAAACAGCAAAGAGAACGCTGGAAAACAGTTACCAATAACGTTGATGGTGGCCTTGGCGAGTTAATTGGGCAGCTATACGTCGAAAAATATTTTACACCCGAAGCTAAAAGCCGCATGCTTGCACTGGTTAATAACCTGATTGGTGTTTATAAGGAACGTATTGAAAAGCTTGATTGGATGAGTGCCGAAACCAAAAAGAACGCCCTGGAAAAATTGGCTGCATTCACCAAAAAGATAGGCTACCCTGATAAGTGGAAAAAATATGATGATGTAGAAATAAGCAAAGATGCCTATTATGCCAATATGGAATCTGTCAGTAAGCACAATTATAAAAAGATGATAGAGAAGGTTGGTAAACCGGTTGACAAAACCGAATGGGGTATGACGCCGCCAACTGTAAATGCTTACTATAACCCAAGCTTTAACGAGATCGTATTCCCGGCGGGTATACTGCAGTTTCCATTCTTTGATAAAGATGCCGATGATGCTGTAAACTACGGGGCAATTGGTGCGGTAATAGGCCACGAAATGACGCATGGATTTGATGATCAGGGTCGTCAGTATGATAAAGACGGTAACCTTAAAGATTGGTGGACCAAGGAAGACGCGTCTAAATTTAAAAGCAAGGTGCAAATAATGATAGACCAATATAATGGCTATACGGTATTAAACAACCTGCATGTAAATGGAAGCCTTACACAGGGCGAAAACCTGGCCGATATTGGCGGGATAGCCATAGCCTACCAGGCCTTTAAAAATACACCGCAAGGTAAAAGCGATAAAAAAATTGACGGTTTTACACCCGATCAGCGTTTCTTCTTATCCTTTGCACAAGTATGGAGGGTTAAAAGCCGCGACGAAGTGATGCGCATGCGCATAAGCCTCGACCCGCACTCGCCCGAAATGTATCGTGTTAACGGACCGCTGTCAAACATGCCTGCATTTTATGATGCCTTTGGTATTAAACCGGGCGACAAGATGTACCGCGATGAAAAGAATAGGGTAAAAGTTTGGTAATAACTAAGCTATTTGATACAAAAAATGCCACCTATAGGGGTGGCATTTTTTATTTGTATAGTGCGGTTATTATACCGTGAGCTTTTTGTATTTCAATCGTTTAGGTGTAACATCCCCTACACGCTTTTTGTAATTCTCTTCGTAATCGCTGTAGTTGCCTTCAAAAAAGTAAACTTGCGAGTTGCCCTCAAATGCTAATATGTGGGTACAAACCCTATCTAAAAACCAGCGGTCGTGACTGATGATAACTGCACAGCCGCCAAAGTTTTCCAGGGCTTCTTCTAATGCACGTAATGTATTAACATCAATATCGTTGGTCGGCTCATCCAGCAAAAGCACATTCGATCCTTTTTTAAGCGTGATAGCTAAATGGACACGGTTACGCTCACCACCCGATAGTACACCAACCTTCTTTTGCTGATCGGCACCATTAAAGTTAAATTTAGAGACGTATGCACGAGAGTTTAGCGGGCGGTTACCCACCATAATGTTATCCAGCCCGTCGGTTACGTTTTCCCAAACAGATTTGTTAGGGTCAAGGTCATCATGCATTTGGTCTACATAACCCAAAGCAACGGTTTCTCCCACGCGGAAAGTACCCGCATCAGGCTGATCCTGGCCGGTTATCAGGCGAAATAATGTGGTTTTACCGGCACCATTAGGGCCAATAATGCCCACTATACCCGCTGGCGGTAAGCTGAAATTAAGATTTTCAAACAATACCTTATCGCCATAAGCTTTGGTAACGTTGTTAGCCTCAATAACTACATTACCCAATCGCGGGCCGGGCGGAATAAATAATTCCAGTTTTTCTTCCCTGTCCTTAGTTTCTTCGGATGCCAACTTGTCGTAGTTGGATAAACGCGCTTTTGACTTGGCGTGGCGGCCTTTTGCCCCCATGCGCACCCACTCCAGCTCACGTTCTAATATCTTTTGGCGTTTGCTTTCTCCCTTTTCTTCCTGGGCTAAACGTTTTGATTTTTGATCAAGCCATGACGAGTAATTACCTTTCCACGGCAAGCCTTCGCCACGGTCAAGCTCTAATATCCAGCCTGCAACGTTATCTAAAAAGTACCTGTCGTGCGTTACGGCTATCACAGTTCCTTTGTATTGCTTTAAATGTTGTTCCAGCCAATCAATAGATTCGGCATCCAGGTGGTTAGTAGGCTCATCTAATAACAAAACATCTGGCTCTTGTAATAACAGCCGGCACAAAGCCACACGGCGGCGTTCACCACCGGATAATACCGATATTTTAGCATCAGGCTCGGGGCAGCGCAGTGCATCCATCGCACGCTCCAGCTTTACATCAAGCTCCCAGGCATTTACCGCATCAATTTTATCCTGTAATTCGCCCTGGCGCGCCATCAGTTTATCCATTTTATCGGCATCGCTGTAATACTCTTCCAGGCCAAATTTTTCGTTTATATCTTCATATTCCTGTAATAGCGCGGTAGTTGCGGCTACGCCTTCTTCCACAATCTCTTTTACGGTTTTGTCAGGGTCAAGTTCGGGTTCCTGGCTTAAGTAACCTACTGTATAGCCTGGTGAAAAAACCACTTCGCCTATATTCGTTTTGTCGATACCGGCGATAATTTTTAGCAAAGACGATTTACCCGAGCCGTTTAAACCGATAACCCCAATTTTGGCACCATAAAAAAACGACAGGTAAATATTTTTTAAAACTGTTTTTTGGGGAGGATAAACTTTGCTTACCCCCGCCATTGAAAAAATGATCTTTTCGTCAGCCATTATAATTCCTCTTTTTTTGGAGGAAACAAATATAGGATTGAAAACCAGATGGTGGATAAATTTTCATTTAAATTTCATACGATAATTTGTATATTACAATGCAAACCTTTTGGTTTGCTAACACGTACATAATACAGTAAAGCAAGTCTCGCTGCTTATGCCGTATTGTCATAAGTAATGACTATTTGCCTTGCTTGTTACTTTTAGTTTAATTAATTCGTATTAATGTTAAACTTTTGCAGCAGCAAAGCATCAAATAAAAAAGTTTTTGCCCCTTTATATTAGTAATCAGGCGTTTTAATAAATAAAAAAACAAAAGCAACATTATTTAAGTCTTATTTCTACGGACTATCTATCATCAAATTGTCTGTTTATGAGAAATGTAATAAGTTGGCAATATTGTTGATAAAAGTTATAACATTCGTCTTGACAGGTAAAAACAAATTTATAGATTAGGACGATCATAATCAGAAAGGTATATATGGAAGCTAAATTTTCGCCACGGGTTAAGGATGTGATACAGTACAGCAGGGAAGAGGCGTTGCGCCTTGGCCATGATTATATTGGAACAGAGCACCTTTTGCTGGGCCTCATCCGCGATGGTGATGGTGTGGCTATTAAATTATTAAAAGGCTTAACCGTTGATACCGCTAAATTACGCCGAGCCGTCGAAGATGCTGTTAAAGGCACCATAGGTACAAACGTACATATTGGCAGTATCCCGTTAACCAAACAGGCCGAGAAGGTATTGAAGATAACTTACCTTGAAGCCAAAATTTTTAAAAGCGATGTGATAGGAACCGAGCACTTGTTGCTTTCTATTCTGCGCGATGAAGATAATATTGCATCGCAGATATTGATGCAATTCAACGTTAATTACGAAGTATTTAAAAGCGAGGTAGAATCGCATAAAAATGATGTTACTGACGAAATGCCGGGTTCATCAACAGGCGGCGATGACGACTTTAAAGAAGACGACTCATTTAGCCAGCCTAAAAAAGTATCTGACATAAAATCAAAAACACCTGTATTAGACAACTTTGGTCGCGATTTAACCAAAGCTGCAGAAGAAGGCAAGCTTGACCCTATTGTTGGCCGCGAAAAGGAAATCGAGCGTGTTTCGCAAATATTATCGCGCCGTAAAAAGAACAACCCTATATTAATAGGTGAGCCGGGTGTTGGTAAAAGCGCGATTGCCGAAGGTTTGGCGCTGCGTATAGTACAGCGTAAAGTATCGCGTGTGTTGTTCAACAAGCGTGTAGTTACTTTAGACCTTGCATCATTAGTAGCAGGTACAAAATATCGTGGCCAGTTTGAAGAGCGTATGAAAGCCGTGATGAACGAGCTGGAAAAATCGCCGGATGTTATCTTATTTATTGACGAGATACACACTATTGTTGGTGCAGGCGGAGCCTCAGGCTCATTAGATGCATCAAACATGTTTAAACCAGCTTTAGCTCGCGGAGAGATACAATGCATTGGTGCTACTACTTTAGATGAGTATCGCCAATACATCGAAAAAGATGGCGCTTTAGACCGTCGTTTCCAAAAGGTAATGGTTGAACCTGCTACCCCTGATGAAACGGTAGAGATACTTAACCGCATTAAGGAGAAATATGAAGAACACCATGGTGTAACTTATACAGACGAAGCTATAAATGCCTGCGTTGCCTTAACTACCCGTTATATTACCGACAGATTTTTACCGGACAAGGCCATTGATGCCCTGGATGAATCAGGATCGCGGGTGCATTTGACCAATATCCATGTTCCGCAGGAGATTTTGGATATAGAGCAAAAGATAGAGCAAATAAAGATAGAGAAGAACAAAGTGGTACGCAGCCAAAAATATGAGGAAGCTGCCAAATTGCGCGATACAGAAAAACATTTGCTTGAAGAGCTTGACCAGGCTAAAACCGTTTGGGAAGCCGAAACAAAATCAAAACGTTACACCGTAACCGAAGATAACGTTGCCGAAGTGGTAAGCATGATGACCGGCATACCGGTACAGCGAGTTGGCCAGGCAGACAGCATTAAGCTGTTAGCCATGGGCGAAACCATAGGTACAAAAATTATAGGGCAGGACGATGCTATTAAAAAGCTTACACGTGCTATACAACGTACCCGTGCGGGCTTAAAAGACCCTAAAAAGCCAATTGGTTCATTCATATTTTTAGGCCCTACAGGCGTAGGTAAAACAGAGCTTGCTAAAGAGCTTGCCCGTTTTATGTTCGACACCGAAGATGCCCTGATACAAATAGATATGAGCGAGTACATGGAGAAATTCGCGGTGTCACGTTTAGTGGGCGCGCCTCCGGGCTACGTAGGTTATGAAGAAGGCGGACAATTAACCGAGAAGGTACGCCGTAAGCCATACGCTGTAGTATTGCTGGACGAGATAGAGAAAGCTCACCCGGATGTATTTAACATATTGCTACAGGTATTAGACGAAGGCCAACTGACCGACTCGTTAGGTCGTAAAGTGGACTTTAGGAATACCATCATCATCATGACATCTAACATTGGCGCACGCCAGTTAAAAGATTTTGGACAAGGCGTTGGTTTCACCACTTCTGCTAAAACTACTCAGGCCGATGCACACTCGCGTGGTGTAATAGAAAATGCATTGAAACGCGCATTTGCTCCTGAGTTTTTAAACCGTATTGATGATGTTATCGTATTCAACTCGTTAGGTAAAGATGAGATCTTCAAGATCATCGATATCGAACTTAGCTTCTTGTTTGGCCGTGTAAACAGTCTCGGTTACAAGATCGAGCTTACTTTAGAAGCTAAAGAATTCATCGCCGAAAAAGGTTACGATTCCCAGTTTGGTGCAAGGCCGCTTAAACGGGCCATCCAAAAATACTTGGAAGACCCAATTGCTGAAGAGATTTTGAAAGGTGAAATGGTTGAAGGTGACACGTTATTGGTAGACTTTGATAAGGAAACCAACGAAATTAAAGTGGTTGACCAAAAACAAAAGGCCGAAGGCGAAAGCAAAAAGCCTGAAGAAGAAGAACAGAAATAATTAGTTCTGATAGATAATTAAGAGCTCGCTTATATTATAAGCGGGCTTTTTTTATTTTTATGTTAAACCTTTTCTAAAAACGTTGTTCTTATAAGTATATATTATATCACAACTTTTATGAAAAAAATCTTATCTATCTTATGTGTGGCAGTTATAGCACTGACAGCATCTTCGTGCAAAAAAGAAACTATAGTTGCACCAAACAATAATCAAACTATTTTAACCAGCGTAGCATCTTCCGGCTGGACAAGTACTGATGGTGGTAAAACCTTTTCGGCAGTAATTGATATGCCCGAAATTGATAGCTACTTTAATGATAATGGCGGTGTGTTGGTTTACTTATCGTTTACTGATGGCGTTTGGGAGCAAGTACCCGAAGTTTATAATGGTACTACATATAGTTATACACACAATCCGGGTAAATTAGTATTGTACGCGCAAGCTTATGATGCAGGGGTAGCTATACCAAGGCCCGATGGTGCACAAGTAAAAATTGTACTGATCGAATCTAACCAATAGTAGTTGATCAATAAAATTTCATTAAAAAGGCGTTCGGAATTAGTTCGAACGCCTTTTTAATTTAGCCATGGCGTTATCGAAGTGATCTATTAAGCATGTATGCCTTCACCGATCTCTTCAATAGCTTTAGCGTTAAAGGCATCCAGGTCGGCAGGGGTACGGCTGGTTACAAGGCCATTGTCAACGACTACTTCTTCATCTACCCAATTTGCCCCGGCGTTTTTAAGGTCGGTTTGTAACGATGGATACGAAGTTAGTTTACGCCCGCTAATCATACCAGTTTCTATAAGTAATTGCGGCCCATGGCAAATAGCTGCAACAGGTTTACTTTCATCTAAAAACGCGGATACAAAGGCAACCGCATCTTTATTTTGGCGTAGCTTATCAGGGTTTAACACGCCGCCTGGTAATACCAGCGCGTCGTAATCATCCGGGCTTACATCGCTCAAATTTTTGTCTACATCTATTTCAATACCCCAATCAGTTTTATCCCATGCCTTTATTTTACCACTTTTTGGCGATATAATGTGCACGGTGGCACCGGCCGCTTCCAGCGCTTCTTTAGGGCTTGTTAATTCTACCTGCTCAAATCCTTCCTCGGTTAACAGGGCTACTTTTTTATTACTTAAATTAGCCATAACTATGTTTTTATAGGTTATACAATAATGTATATAAACTACATATGGAACAAGGGATGGTTTTAATAAATTGAACAAACAAAAAAAGACGATCTAAAACAGATCGTCTTTTTAAATATTTAAGCTATATGCTATTAAATTAGCCGTTAATTATGCTTCTACAGCCTGCCCAATTAAATGCTTGGCAGCCAAATATTCGGCAATTTGTACCGCATTAGTAGCCGCGCCTTTACGCAGGTTATCTGATACTATCCAGCAATTTAGGGTGTTGGGCTGGGTCTCGTCGCGGCGAAGGCGGCCAACAAAAACATCGTCCTTATCGTGCGCGTCTAAAGGCATAGGGTATTTAAGGTTAGCGGTATCATCTACTACTACAATCCCAGGCGAATTAGCCAATAACTGGCGCACTTCAGTCAGGTCGAAATCGTGTAAAAACTCTATATTCACCGATTCTGAATGACCACCCATTACCGGGATACGCACTGTTGTAGCAGTAACTTTAATGCTATCATCGCCCATTATTTTTTTGGTCTCCAATATCATCTTCATCTCCTCTTTAGTGTAACCGTTCTCGGTAAATACATCAATCTGCGGTATAACGTTAAGGTCGATAGTGTATGGGTAAGCCTTAGGGCCGTCGATGCCTTTACGTTCGTTAAAAAGCTGGTCAACAGCCTTTACGCCTGTACCCGTTACCGATTGGTAGGTTGATACCACAACACGTTTTATTTTATAAGTATCGTGCAGTGGTTTTAGGGCCACCACCATTTGTATGGTTGAGCAATTTGGGTTAGCAATAATTTTATCTTCGGCTGTTAGCACATCGGCATTTACTTCGGGTACTACCAGTTTTTTGGTAGGGTCCATACGCCATGCCGACGAATTATCAATAACAGTGGTACCGGCAGCGGCAAAAAGCGGGGCTTGCTCTAACGACGCACTGCCACCTGCAGAAAATAATGCTACATCGGGTTTTTGTTTAATCGCATCCTCAACAGAAACTACCTTATACTGCTTACCCTTAAAAGTAATTTGTTTACCAATACTTTTTGCGGAAGCTACGGGGATCAATTCTGTAACTGGGAAGTTGCGTTCTTCAAGAATCTGCAACATTTTAGTGCCTACCAAACCGGTGACACCTACTACTGCGACTTTCATTTTGTTTGTTGTGTAAATTATAAATTAAACTGAACCTCAAATATGCGATTTTTTTTGCTTTTTTAAACCACAATGTCTACCAATTTAGTGTATAAAGCTTTGTTTTAGCAAAGTTTAACGTATTACGCTCAATTTTTTACCTTTGTAGCCAAAGCTACATCTGCATGATTGAAAAGATTTTAGTGATAGGTGCAAACGGACAAATTGGTACCGAATTAGTGAATGCATTAAGGGGTATGCATGGTGCCGAAAATGTTATAGCATCTGATATAAACAGCCCTACATATGCCATACGTAACAGCGGCCCGTTTGAGTTTGCCAATGTTTTAGATAAAGACAACCTGCATCATCTTTTTGACAAACACCGCCCAACACAAGTATATTTACTGGCAGCTATACTATCTGCCGTAGGCGAACAAAAACCTAAAATGGCCTGGGACCTGAACATGACCGGCCTGATACACGTGCTTGATTTTGCTGTTGAATTTAAAACCGCTAAAGTTTTTTGGCCAAGCAGCATTGCTGTATTTGGCCCACATTCGCCACAATACGATACACCGCAGTACTGTGTGATGGACCCCAACACAGTTTACGGATTTAGTAAGTTAGCGGGCGAACGCTGGTGCGAATACTACCATGCCAAATATGGGGTTGATGTACGTAGTTTACGTTACCCCGGCTTAATAGGCTGGAGGGCTAACCCGGGCGGCGGCACAACAGATTACGCAGTGCATATTTTTCATGAAGCGTTAAAGAGTGGTAAATATCAAAGCTTTTTAGCTGCCGGTACCGCGTTACCAATGATGTATATGGACGATGCCATACGCGCAACCCTTACATTAATGGATGCCCCCGTCGATAATATAAAAATACGTTCGAGCTATAACCTGGCAGGTATAAGTTTTACACCCACGCAGCTGGCCGAAGAAATTAAAAAGCATATACCCGCATTTGAAATAAGCTATGCCGATAACGACCCGCGACAGGCTATTGCCGATAGCTGGCCAAAATCTATAGACGACAGCCAGGCACAACAGGATTGGGGCTGGAATATAGAATATGACCTGCCCAAAATGACCTGGGATATGCTGGAGAACTTAAAAAAGACGATTTAAAAGAAACTGCTATATTTAACAACTGCATTTGCAGACAAGGTTTGGACGATCTGACCATGATATACAAACCATCAACAATGAACTAAATACAATGGGAAGAGCATTTGAATTCCGTAAAGAGAGAAAATTTAAGCGTTGGGCCAAAATGGCCGTACAGTTTACCCGTTTAGGGAAAGAAATTGTAATGGCGGTAAAAGCCGGTGGCGGCGACCCTAACTCTAACTCGCGCCTGCGCACTGCTATACAAAACTCAAAGGCGGTTAATATGCCTAAAGATAGGGTAGAAGCTGCTATCAAAAGAGCAACCAGCCGTGATGAAAAAGATTACGAAGAGCTGGTTTACGAAGGTTACGCGCAACATGGTGTAGCCATATTGGTAGAAACCGCGACTGATAACATTAACCGCACAGTTGCCAATGTACGTAGCTACTTTACTAAGTACGGTGGTACGTTAGGCAAAACAGGTTCGCTTGATTTTATTTTTAGCCGGAAATCTGTTTTCACATTTGTACCCGGCGACCGTGATCTGGAAGAGCTGGAATTTGAATTGATAGATGCCGGCCTGGAAGACCTTTTTGTAGAGGCAGATGAAGAAGGAAACGATGTTGCCGTTATACATACCGCATTTGAAGATTTTGGTAAAATGCAAAAGGCCTTAGAAGAATTAGGTATAGAAACCAAATCGGCTAAACTGGAGCGTATACCTTTATCTACCACATCGGTAACCGAAGAACAGGCTGTTGACGTGCTAAAGATTGTTGACCGCTTAGAGGACGACGACGATGTACAGGCGGTGTATCATAACATGGCCGAGTAGTTCTATTTTGAATTTCGGACGTTCAATTTGGGATTATCCGCCGTGTTAATGACTTTAGACTTTTAACTCTAACTTTTAACTTTAATGTATGCCCTTATTCTCATCAAGCAAGCAGGAAAAAAAAGTTAAGGTAACCTTCGCCAATGGTTTACTTTTTGTGGAGAAAGCTGATGGTAAACAACAGGCCTTCCCGTTGGAGTGGTTCCCAAAGTTGCTACACGCAAGCGATGAAGCGCGCGAGGACTGGGTGCAAACCAGTACCGGTATAAGGTTTAATAAGCTGGATGTGGACGTGGCGCTATAGAATTAAGAAATAAGAATCAAGCGGCAGGAAAGGAAACAAGACAATGATCTTACACGCCGATTTTTGCTTCTCATATGTTTCAAGTATATGACTTTCGAAGAGTTTTTTAATAAGAAGAGGATTGACCTTACAGCCTTACAGGCGGCCGAACCGGGTCTGTTCTCTGAATTTAGAACGCACTTTGATGAAATGGGCGAAAAGAGTTTCGACCACACTAAAAAATACTGGTTTAACAAGCTTAGGCTACAATATCATCTGGCACCCGAATTAAAGCCCGATAAGGTACATCTAGAAAACCGCCTTGCCGAGCAAACCATCGTCGAATCTATTCTGGACGAAAAGATACCCGCGCCGTCTGTTGGTTTTAAGCCCAGGTTTAAACCTGGTATGGTAAGCAAACCAGCCGAAACTAAGGATATTGATATACCAACTGCCGATGTTCAACCGGCGGAAACAGAACAACCTGCTGAAGAAACAGCGGCACCAAAGCCGGCTGGGTTTAAGCCAAGGTTTAACATGAAAATGGCCGCGCCTAAGCCTGCTGATGTTGAAGAGACTAAGCCGGAAGAAGCATCCTCAAACGTTGAACCTGCACCATCTGACGAGCCAACAGCAGCAAAGCCTGCCGGGTTTAAGCTAAGGTTTAACATGAAAATGGCCGCGCCTAAACCTGCTGATGTTGAAGAGACTAAGCTGGATGAAGCACCCTCAAATGTTGAACCTGCACCAACCGACGAGCCGGTAGTTTCAAAACCGGCAGGTTTTAAACCGCGCTTTAATGCTAAAACAATAAAGCCAAAACCGCCCGAAGAATAATAATTGATAACAGATTTTTTTGAACTGATAATATGGATCCCGAAGAACTGCTTAACGACAATACTGCCGAACCCAACAAAGTAAAAAAGGACAGTCCGCTGGTTAGTTTAGAGCGCGACCTGAAGTTTTTTAACGAATCTATCCGCGAGGTAGCGGTAGAGATAATGGTAGAGGGCCTATCGGCACAACCCATATTTATAGCCCACCAGCACGAACTGAAGCTGGGCGAAGTGATACTGGATAGGAACGAGCTAAACACCGAGTGGAGCATACATGCATCAACCGTTGAGGAGTTTGTAGAACGTGGTATTATCAAACCCGAACTGAAGGAGCGTTTTTTGAACACCTACAAAAACCCGCACGACTATATGTGTGTGTTTGTAGTAGTGCCCGAGGGTGCTAACTTTGTATATTATCCCTATGTAAAAGGATAATAGTAATTATTAAAGCTAACCTTTATATTTACCTTATAATTAGTTCAAAACGGTATGTCTGATAAGAAGATCCTGATTTTAAATAGTACCCAAATACAGCAAAAGATAGATCGTATTGCTTACCAGATACTGGAAGATAATTTTGATGAGACCGAGATCATCATAGCGGGTATACTACCGCGCGGAAACCACCTTGCAGAGCGCTTAAAGGCTGTTTTAGACAAGATTGCCCCCTTTAAAAGCCGCCTGATAACCATTGAGTTAGATAAGCAAAGCAGTCAGCTGCACTCTAAAACCGACTTTGATGTACAGGACTGCAGCAACAAGGTAGTGGTGTTGGTTGATGACGTGCTTAACAGCGGTAAAACCCTGGCTTATGGCTTCGGCGTTTTCCTGGATGTGCCGCTTAAAAAGCTGCGTACCGTGGTCCTTATCGACCGTAACCACAAGAGTTTCCCGGTGACTACAGACTATGCGGGGGTGGCACTATCTACCGTGATTAAGGAGCATGTTGATGTTGTTTTAGACCAGGCCGGACAAGAAGACGCGGTTTACCTCAGATAGATCCTAAACCATTTGGTACCATTCCACACCCTGCTATAAATTTTTCGTTTTTATTCGTTTTTTTTACAGTTTATGCTGTGGCGTTTTCGTTTTTTTTGTTCTTCCCGGCTTCTATAATCTAAGCAATAATTTCCATAATTCCTAGTAATATTTAGATTTTTTGGAATTTGCTTTATCTCCAAATCGGCAAAAACACAAATCGCATTTTAAAATTACTGACAAAACACTGTCACTAAAACTTTAGAAATATCTGCAGATATTTGTAAGAATAGATTTTCAATGTTTAAATTTGTTATATGTCAATAGCCGAAATAAAAGAAACTAAAGGAAGCCTGATAGCATGGATCGAGCAGCTGTCAGATACTAATATGCTTTCTTTTTTGGAAGGCTTAAAAAATTCCAGGTCCGATAAGGATTGGTGGGATGATTTAACCGATACTCAAATTGAAAATATAAACCAGGGATTAGCTGACATTGAAAGCGGACGGGTGATTTCTTCAGATGATTTTTGGAAAAAATTAAAAAATGCCTGATCCTACTGATTTGGTTGTTGTCTATTCGGCCCGGTCGTTGGATAATGCTACAGAGATCAAGACTTATTTACTACATCATTTCACACAGAAAGAAGTCGACAAGTTTTATTTATTGCTCCAAAGCTTTGAGAAAATTATTGTGGTTTTCCCGGGCTTGTATCCCAAAAGCATCAAGAATATAAAAATCCATCGCGCAGTTCTTAGTAAGCAGTTATCTGTTTTCTACACCGTTTCTAAAAACACTGTAAGTATAGTTTCTATAATTGATAATAGGATGGCCTATAGTAAGTGGCCTTAACCCTTCACCACCTCTATTAGCCCATCAACACTCATGTTAATGCCGTCAATAATGTGGGTGGCCTGGTTGTAAAAGCCTTCGCGCTCGGCTAATTTTTGGGCAATAAAGTTAACCAGTTCATCGCCGTGTTTGCCGTGCAGCAGGGGGCGTTTAATGCGGGCGTTCTCTAAGCGGTCGGCCAGGGTTTTTGGGGATAGTTTAATGTATAGGGTTTGGCCATGGCTGTTCATCCAATCCATATGGTCGAAAAAGCAGGGCAGGCCACCACCTGTAGATACGATGGTGTTTTGGGGGTAATTGGTTTGCTTCAGCACTTCCGATTCCAGCCTGCGAAAGGCATCCTCGCCATGGGTGGCAAAGTAGTCGGCAACGCTCATGCCTGCCTTTTCTTCAAGGGCGTGGTCAAGGTCAATAAAGTTATATTGCATACCCGCCGATAGCTTTTTGCCCCACGAGGTTTTGCCGCAGCCCATAAATCCTATCAAAAAAATAAGGCTCATTGCTTGTTCAGGTAGTTTTTAACCAGGTCATCGTACTTAGGCATATTGTGGTAATGCCATTTGTTTACTACGGTGCCATTCTTTAATAAAATTATACCGGGGTTTGATCGTACCATGGTTTTTAACGGCACGCCATCGGCATAAAACAACTCGGCCACTAATTTATGCTGTTTGGCAAATACCTCGGCGTTGGCCGGCGCGTTTGAAGTAAGCAGTATAACGCGGGTATTATAGTTTTGTATCAAATTTGCACTTAAGGCATTAATACGGGCAAGCGCATTGGTACTGGTGCTCTCTAAATTGTAGGCTACAATTATTAGACTGTAAAAAGGGCTCGATAGTAATTCCTGGTTATAATTGTTGCCCTGTGCATCCTGTATGGCCAGGTCACGAATTTTAGGTTCAAAACCTTTTTTAACCAAACGGGTTTCGGGTGTGCCTTCAATCTCCCAGTTGGTATCTTTCCAAATGGCAGTTTTAAGGTACTCCTTATCGCTCATCACCTTAGTTTCTTTAGTTTTTTTATTTTTAAGGTGATAGGTTACTTCAAATTCATCCGGTTTGGCACCCGGCGGGGTTTTCATTTCGTTAAGTATGTTATTGCCAATTTTGTAAGGCAAAAAATCTACCACGGGCAAAAAGTTATAGGTGTATAAGCCAAAGCCAACAGCTACTATAGTGGCAGCAATAATTAATTTTTCGCCGGTTTTAGGGTTAACTATTGATCTGATGCTGCGGCGGTTTACAAACAGCACCACTACCAGCAGCAGCAGCACCATATCTTTTAAAAACGATTGCCATGGGGTTAGGGGTATGGCATCGCCAAAGCAGCCGCAGGTTTGCACTACTTTAAAATAGGCCGAGTAAAATGTTAAAAAGCCAAAAAATATAATGAGCAGCAACAGGCCCCAAACCACTTGTATAGCGCGTGTGCCCACTAACAAGGCGAAGCCTAATACCATCTCCAGCGCACATAGTATTACAGCAAAGCTAAGCGCCAGGCCATTTAAAAAGGTAAGGTGAAAAACCTCGAAGTATTCTTCCAGCTTGTACGAAAAGCCCAAAGGATCGTTAGCTTTTATAAGGCCCGAAAAAATGAATAACAGCCCTACCGCTATCCTGCAAAACCAAACTAATCCGTTCTTCATTTTACGCCCAATTTTATCAGCGCGAAAACAGCATAGTTAAGCATGTCCTGGTAATTGGCTTTTACACCTTCGGATGCCAGTGTTTGGCCTTTGTTATCTTCTATCTGTTTTACACGCAGCAACTTCATCAGTATCAGATCAGTTAACGAGCTGATGCGCATATCGCGCCAGGCCTCGCCATAATCGTGGTTTTTGGCAAACATCAGTTCCTTAGTCTCGTTAGCCTTTTCGTCAAAAAGCTGCTCAACATGGTCGGCATTGAGTTCATAGGGTGTTTCGTCGGTCGAGTCAAGCTGCATCATGGCAATAATACAATAGTTTACAATGCCAATGTATTCGCCGGTAATGTCATCGCCCACCTTGGATATCTTTTTTTCTTCGAGGGTACGTATGCGTTGCGCCTTAATAAATATTTGGTCGGTGATAGATTCGGGCCTTAAAATGCGCCACGCGGTGCCGTAGTCGCGGGTCTTTTTCATAAAAAGGCCTTTGCAAACATTTATTACCGCTTCGTATTCTGCTGCTGTATTGCTCAATTTGTTGTAATGTTGAAAGGTTTGAATGTTGAAATGTTACCCACTTGCCAGATTGCAGAGTATGTTATTACATCTCCTTTTTGCTCCTTTAATAAAAGGTGCCCGGCATGTTAAGTATAGTAAAGGATTTGAATAAAGTTAATTTAACTTTACAACATTCAAACCTTTAAACATTCCAACGTTAAAGTGGCTAAAGATACATTTTTTCAGAAAAAAGTAACCCTTAATGCAGGGGGTAAATTGATAGACTTAAGTACCCCAAAAGTAATGGGTATCATCAATATCACCCCCGATTCGTTTTATGCCGGTAGCCGTAAAACAGATGCAACCGCCATTATACAGCAAGCACAACAAATGAGAAATGATGGGGCCGATATATTAGATATCGGCGCTTACTCATCGCGCCCCGGTGCAGCTGATATTAGCATACAGGAGGAAACCGACCGATTGTTACCTGCCATTGAGGCTATTGTGGTTAATTGCCCCGGTGCTGTAATTTCTGTTGATACTTTTAGGGCGCAGGTGGCCGTTGCCGCTATTAAGGCAGGCGCGAATATAATTAACGATATAAGCGGCGGCCAACTGGATGAGGATATGTTTGCCACTGTGGCCCGCCTGCAGGTGCCTTACATATTGATGCATATGAAAGGTACGCCGCAAAACATGAACAGCCTGGCGCAGTACGATGATGTTTTTGCCGAGGTGTACGATTATTTTGTAAACAAAGTATACCAGTTAAAGCAATTGGGGCTGCATGATATTATTTTAGACCCCGGCTTTGGCTTTGCAAAAAAACAGCAACACAGTTACCACCTGATGAACCGGCTGCAAGATTTTGCGCCGCTGCAATTGCCGGTGCTAGCAGGTGTATCGCGCAAAAGGATGATCTATGGCTTATTGGGTACCACCGCCGAAAATGTGCTAAACGGTACTACAGCCCTAAACACCATTGCCCTGATGAAGGGTGCCGGTATATTGCGTGTACACGATGTAAAGCAAGCGGTAGAGGCTGTTCAAATAGTTGAAGTGGTTACCGCGACTCAAAAAAATTAAGCCTTACTTTATTTTTTTATAGTAATACGATGGCCCGTCGGCGGCTGACGAGCCGATAACAATAGTTGTTGGCCTTATCTGGAAGGCATCGGTATAAGTTGGGTTGGTTAAATAAATGGTGCCTCCCTTAATGGTATCCCTTACCTCGGTTATTTTGATGCTGAATTTGCCCTGGCTTTTTATCTTATTATCCAGGTAGCGCACATACGAGCTATCGCTTTTAAATACGTATATATCGCCGTTACCAGCGGGTTGTATGGTAGGGTTTGGTAAATTGCTTTGTATGGCCCGCAGTTCCCACTTGCCAAACACGCTGTTAGTAGTAGCTGGTTTATCTTTTTTACAGGCAGCAAAGCTGCAAACAATAGCAACAAGTAATAATGCTTTTTTCATGGGTAGATGTAATAATGGTTACTGAATTTTAACGTAGTCGGAGGCTATGCCATCAGTTAGCGTTGTGCCAATGGTAATGGTATCGGCCTTAATGCTGAAGGCTTCGGGATAATTATTAGTGCCAAGCACAATGGTGCCAAATTTTGCGCCATTAACCGTGGTATCTATTTTAATATGGTAAACGCCACTTTCTTCGGCTTTATTTTTCTCGTACCGTACAAAGGTACTGTCGCTTTTAAATTCAAATATATTGCCATTACCGGGCTGGTACTTATTGTTAAAACCGGCTAAGCCGCCATAACTGGCCCTTAATTCGTATTTGCCAAAATAACCGGGACTCACCATTCCCTCTTTTGTGCAGGCTGCCATTATGATGGCAACAACAACTAATAGTAAAGCTTTTTTCATTTTGATTCAGGTTTACAGATAATTACGCAAATGTTGGGGAAACGCTACAGGGTGGTAAAAATAATTTTTTATCAATGTTTAGAACAGGTAAAAACATGTACGTTCATTGCATTGGCGATTTTTGGTGACAATGGTGCAGAGGATGTGCGATTCCTTCCTTGGGGAAGGAGGAGGTAGGGGTTAAAATCAGGCGTTTAAACTACTTTTTACCCCATCGCTTATATAAACCCCTCCCTGCCTTTCCGCTCATTTCTAACCGCACCCCTCCCCAAGGAGGAAATTAAAAAGTCTTCCCCACACCTATAGTGACAACCAATAAGGGCAGAAATTCGGCATGACGGATTGATATAGAAAGGTAGACTAACTGACCAGTTCGGTCATTTTTAAGATGGCATCTACGTATTCGCGGTTGTTGGCCAGGCGGGGTACTTTGTGCTGGCCGCCAAGCTTGCCTTTTTCTTTCATCCAATTAAAAAAGGTGCCTTCGGCAACCCGGTGAACTATAGGGCGGCGCAGGGCCATGTCTTTAAATCGCTTAGCGTCGTAATCAGAGTTTACGCGCCTAAGGGTTTCGTCAAGCAGATCTACAAAGCGTTCAAACTCTGCGGGGCGTTTTTCAAACTCTATCAGCCACTCGTGCGATCCACACTCGTTATCCTTAAAATAAACCGGCGCGGCGGTGTAATCGCGTATAATGGCACCCGTTTGCGAGCAGGCTTCGGCCAGCGCGCGTTCGGCGTTATCTATTATCAGCTCTTCGCCAAAGGCATTAATAAAGTGCTTGGTGCGGCCGGTTATTTGTATGCGATAGGGCGATAGCGAGCTAAACCGTATGGTATCGCCAATCAGGTATCGCCATAAACCGGCATTGGTGCTAATGATGAGCGCGTAGTTCTTGTTCAGTTCAACCTCGTCAAGGGTTAACGTTTGCGGGTTTTCGTCATTAAGGTGCTCTAAAGGCAAAAACTCGTAAAATATGCCGTAATCCAGCATCAGCAATAGGTCGCCGGGCTCTTCCTGGTCCTGTATACCAAAAAATCCTTCGGATGCATTGTAGGTTTCCAGGTAATACATCTCCTCGTTCGGTATCAGCTTTTTAAACTGATCGCGATAAGGCGTAAAGTTAACCGCTCCATGAAAATACAACTCCAAATTTGGCCATACTTCTAACAAATTGTTTTTGCCGGTGATTTCGAGGATGCGTTTAAACAGCAGTATATTCCAGGTGGGCACACCGCTGATGCTGGTTACATTAACATCTTTGGTGGCATAGGCCATTTTCTCTATTTTCTCTTCAAAGTTATCAAGCAGGGCAATATCCAGGTGGGGGGTGCGGTAAAACTCGGCCCAAAGGGGCAGGTTCTTCATGATAACGGCCGATAGATCGCCAAAAAAAGTATCGGCATTTAGTTGCCCAACCTGGTGGCTGCCACCTAAGGTTAAGCTTTTGCCGGTAAATATGCGCGCGTTTGGCCTGTTGTTAAAATAAAGGGTAAGCATATCCTTGCCGCCTTTAAAGTGGCATTCCTCTAACGATTCTTCGCTTACAGGGATAAACTTACTACGATCGCTGGTGGTGCCCGATGATTTGGCAAACCAGCGGATTTCTGACGGCCACAATACATTTTGCTCGCCTTTAAGCATCCGCTCGATGTAGGGCTTTAGCGTATCGTAGTTTTGAATGGGTACCCGCTCCTTAAAATCGGCCAGATTTTCGATGCTTTTATAATGATGCTGTTTACCCCATTCGGTATTTTCGGCACCGGCAACCAATTGTTCAAACCACTCTTCCTGTACTTCGTTGGGGTATTTCATAAAAAGCTCTATCTGGTGGATACGCTTTTTCATGAACCAGGTAAATACAGAGTTAAAAATGGTCATAAACTAATATAGCTATTATTGGGCGAATGTTTTTCTTTTTAATACAAAGTTTGCGCCAAGGTAAACTTTTCGCACCATCTCGTTAGCGGCCAATACCTCGGGTACGCCCGATTCTAATATCTTACCTTCAAACAACAAATAAGCGCGGTCGGTAATAGACAGGGTTTCCTGTACGTTGTGGTCGGTTATTAAAATGCCGATGTTGCGGTGCCTTAATTTGGCAACCATAGCCTGTATCTCCTCAACGGCAATAGGGTCAACCCCGGCAAAGGGCTCATCCAGCAATATAAAGTTAGGTTCGGCAGCAAGGGCGCGGGCAATTTCGGTACGGCGGCGCTCACCACCCGATAGCAGATCGCCACGGTTTTGGCGTACCTTATGTAAACTAAACTCGTCTATCAGTTCTTCCAACTTGTCGCGCTGTTTTTCCTTACTCATTTTACCCATCTCCAGCACGGCCTTAATATTATCCTCTACCGAAAGCTTACGAAACACCGATGCTTCCTGTGCCAGGTAGCCAATGCCTTTTTGCGCGCGGCGATACATGGGGTTATCGGTTATATCTTCGTCATCTAAAAATATGCGGCCCTCGTTGGGTTTTATCAAACCCACTATCATGTAAAAGGATGTAGTTTTACCGGCGCCGTTTGGCCCAAGCAAACCCACAATTTCGCCTTGCTCCACGTTAAAGGTAACATCGTTAACAACGGTGCGCTGCTTATATTTTTTTACTAAATTTTCTGCTCGTAATATCATGTATAACTCAAAATTCAAAAGTAAAAATTTAAAAGTCTGGTTTAAGCGTGTTGCTTTTTGACTTTTTAAGTTTGACTTTTTACATAAACCGTATCCCCTTTATGTTTAGTTGTATGGAGCGTTGCTCGCGCCAAATATTCTCTTCAATAGTATAACAAACGTCAAACGGTGTATTAGGTTTCAATAGTGGCAGCAGCCCGGCCTGGTTAAATGCAATGCTGCTAAAGCTTGCCGAACCGGGTTGCATAATAAACATTTTAACATGGTTACTGCCCACCAGGCCCGCGTTACCGCTAACATACACATTTTTGCTGAGGAAAACCGGCGCCATGTTCTCCGGCCCAAACGGTGCAAACTGGTTCAGTATCCTGAAGAATTTGGAGTCGATATCCTTTAGTTCTATCTCGGCATCAATGCTTACTTGCTGTATCAGTTGCTCGGCGGTGATGGTAGCGCCTACTACTTCTTCAAACCGGTCTATAAAAGCTGGTACGTTTTCGGGTGCCATGGTTAGGCCTGCCGCATATTTGTGCCCGCCAAATTGTATCAGCAGGTCGCTGCAACCGCAAAGGGCTTCGTACAGGTCGTACCCCAAAACCGAGCGCGCCGAGCCGGCCACATGCCCGTTTGAGCGGGTAAGCACTACGGTAGGGCGGTAATACTTTTCGGTAAGCCGCGATGCCACTATGCCAATTACACCTTTGTGCCAGTTCTCGTTAAACACCACGGTAGATTTACGCCCTATTAAAATGGCATCGTTATCTATCATGCTCAAAGCCTCGTCGGTAATTTGCTGGTCGTGGCCTTTGCGTTCGGTGTTTTTTATGTTGATCAGGTCGCCTTTTTCTTTGGCGGCATCTTCGTGGCAGGCTATTAATAACTCAACAGCGTGTTTGGCGTCATCAATACGCCCGGCGGCATTAATGCGAGGGCCTAACAAAAATACTATATCAGATATCGTATACTCTTTTGTCCTGCCCGATACCTCCATCAGCATTTTTACGCCAATGCAGGGGTTGCTGTTTATCTTCTCTAAACCTAAGTGGGCCAATACACGGTTTTCGCCTTTAATATGTACAATATCGCATGCAATGCTAATAGCCACCAGGTCAAAATAGGTGCTCACCTCTTCAAATGGCAGGTCGTGTTTTTCTGCATAGGCTTGTACCAACTTTAAGCCTATACCGCAGCCCGATAATTCTTTAAAGGGATATTCGCAATCAGCGCGTTTGGGGTCGAGCACGGCTACGGCGGCGGGCAGTTCCTCACCCGGCAGGTGGTGGTCGCAAATAATAAAATCTACACCCAGTGTATTGGCGTAGGCAATCTTATCAACCGACTTTATGCCGCAATCTAAAGCGATGATAAGCCCAAAACCGTTTTCGGCGGCATAGTCTATTCCTTGGGTAGATATGCCATACCCTTCTTTATACCTGTCAGGAATATAATATTCGATGTTTTGATGATGCTTTTTGAAAAAGCTGTATACCAATGCTACGGCTGTGGTGCCGTCAACGTCGTAATCGCCGTAAACCAGTATCTTTTCGCCGGAGGCTATGGCTTGCTCAATGCGGTCGATAGCCTTTTCCATGTCCTGCATCAGGAATGGGTCGTGCAGGTGCAGGTGGCTGGGGCGAAAGAAGTACTTTGCTTCGTCGAAACTGGTTATGTCCCTGTTTACAAGCAGCTTAGCCAAAACAGGGCCTATGTTAAGCGCTGCCGACAGGTGGTTAACCAAATTCTCATCTGCCGCATCATTTAACATCCACCGTTTATTCATAAATAGTATATCGCTTAAAAAGAGTAAAGATAGTTATTGGATGATAGAACGCAGTGTTATGGTTTAAATTTTAATTGGATATCTAGCCAACAAAATAAATTAGGAAGCCTGATAACTTTCGCTTAAGTTTGTTAAAACATACTAATTGGTATCATATGTCGAAAGCTGCCACCACCCGTTTAATGATCCTTCAAAAATCGTTCGACCTTATTTACAAAAATGGCTACCAGGCTACCAGTATAGATAATATACTGGCTACCACCAAGGTTACAAAGGGCGCGTTTTTTTACCACTTTAAAAATAAAGACGAGATGGGCCTGGCCATGATCAACGAAATTATTTACCCCGGCATGTACGGCGTTTTGGTAAAGCCACTTTTAGAAGCCCATGACCCTATTAGCGATATTTACGAAATGATGCGCAATGCATTGCTTAAAGTGCCTTTTTTACGGGCCAGATACGGCTGCCCCGCAATAAACCTATTAGAAGAAATGGCACCCGGTAACGATGTCTTTAAAACCGCCTTACTAAAACTAACCGACGAATGGCAGCAGGCTATTGAAGCTGTTTTAAACGAGGGGAGTAAAAACGGTGCTATAGCCAAAGGCGTAAATGCTGCGCAAGTTGCCTTTTTTGTTATCAGTGGTTACAGTGGTATACGCAGTATGGGTAAGGCCTTGGGTACGGCATGTTATGCAGGTTATTTGCAGGAGTTTAAAAATTACCTGCAGGGTTTGGCTTAACGCCCCTTTAATACCTGGTATTTATTGCCGTTTGCAGGGTCGGCTTGCGATAGAATGTTTACGGCCTGCGCTTTCTCTTGCGATGATGCCCCGCTTAAAACTGAAACCAGTTCGGCATTTTTGGCGGTAAAAAACACCAGCGGGAAGTATGAACCTAAGCGTTTCCTATCTACCTGTGCCAGTATAGACAAGTCGGCCAATATCGCTTTGCGGCCCTTGCTAGCATTATCGGCCATTACATCAAGCCCATAGCGGTGGTAATCGTATATAACACCTCGCAAATTCTGGTAAAGTTTGTTATTGAGGTTTTCTGATAGCCAGTACCGGTTTAGGTTACTGTCAAACGCTTTCCAGCCTTTAAATGATGATGTTTGCGCGTTAAGGGCAACGTTTTGTGCCGCCAAAAAGTAATTGGTTCCGCCAAAGCGAGAAAACGAATCATAATCTAACCCTATAATAACATAGGCATAAAAAGCCATTACCGAGCTGAGGTTGCCCTGAAAGTTTTGGTCGCTAAAATCTATTGTTTGCCCTTCGTTATAGGTAAAGTCAACATCCTTATCATTAATATTAAGCAGGGTAGTGGTATAAGTTGAGCCGTATACCGGTCTTGACGACTGTACCTGTAAATCGCCGCTAAAATTGCTGCTACCATCCCAACTGGTGATATTCAGTACAAAGTTACATTCAATACGCTCCTGTGGTAATATCGGGTCCTGGCTCCACTTGCGCCCGTTTAAAAAGTCTTTCATAGCGGTTTCCAGGGTTTGGAATATCCGTTTATTGGCTACCTGAATTTTGGGGGTGAGTATTTTTACCCGCGCGTTCAGGTCCTGCGCTTTTGCCACGCAGCCATAAAGAAACAAAATGCTCAGCAACAGGTATCTTTTCATTTATTTATCAGTTCGGCAACTTTCATACAAATATCATGGGCCACCTCGGCCTTTGTTTTTAACTCGAAGCTGGTTTTATGCAGGTCGCGGTCTATTAGGGTTACCTTATTGGTATTGCCTTTAAACCCGGCACCTTCATCATTTAACGAATTTAGTACAATTAGGTCAAGATTTTTCTTTTGCAGCTTATCAACCGCGTTTTCTTCTTCGTTATTTGTTTCCAGCGCAAAGCCGACCAATACCTGGCCGGGTTGTTTTTGGGCGCCCAATGTTTTTAGTATGTCGGTGGTTTTCTTTAATTCGATATTAAGGCCGCCATCTTGCTTCTTTATTTTTTGGGTGGCAACGGTAACCGGTGTATAATCGGCTACGGCGGCGCACATTACACAGGCCTTTGCTGTGCTAAAATGTGCCAGGCATTGCTCAAGCATATCGGCCGCGCTGGTTACATCAATACGTTTTATAGCCCGCTGTTTGCTTTGCTGCGCGCTTGGCCCGGCAATTAAAGTAACATCAGCTCCCATAGCTGCCAGTTCATCGGCAATAGCAAAGCCCATTTTACCCGATGAATGGTTACCTATAAAACGTACAGGGTCTATAGCCTCGTAGGTGGGCCCTGCGGTAACCAGTATCTGCTGCCCTGCTAAGGGCATTCTGCTTTTAATATCACTTTCCAAAAACGCTACTATCTCTTCAGGCTCGGCCATGCGGCCCTCGCCATATAAACCGCTGGCCAGTTCGCCTTTGCCGGGTGGTATTAATGTATTGCCAAATGTTTGCAGGGTGGTAATGTTTTGCCGGGTTGCCTCGTGTTTCCACATGTCCAGATCCATGGCAGGGGCAAAGTACACCGGGCATTTTGCCGAAAGATATACCGCGGTAAGCAAATTGTCGACCAGACCGCCAGCCATTTTAGCCATGGTATTGGCACTTGCGGGTGCAATAAGCATTATATCGGCCCAAAGGCCAAGCTCAACATGGTTGTTCCATTCGCCGGTTTCGGTTTTAAAGTATGCCGAATAAACCGGATTTTTTGAAAGGGTAGATAGTGTAAGCGGCGTAATAAAGTTGGTGGCATCGGGTGTCATCACCACTTGTACGTTGGCACCGGCCTTTACCAGTAAACGCACCAGTGGGGCTGTTTTATAAGCCGCTATGCTACCGCAAACACCTAAAACAATATTTTTATTTTCAAGCATAAACCCTATCCTTATATCCTTTTTAACAGAATACCCGCCAAATATATAACAACGTAATCGTTTTTAAACAAACAAAGCCCCTGTCATCAACGATAGGGGCTTCTGTTTATATTTTCCCGTTAGGGAATAAGTATTATTGCTCTTTAGATGGGTTGCGGTAGTATATCTTATTATCTAAAAATTCCTGCACTGCAATTAAGGTAGGCTTAGGTAACTTTTCGTAATGTTTTGATATCTCTATCTGCTCGCGGTTTTCAAAAACTTCTTCCAGGTTATCATTAGCTGATGCAAATTCAGAAAGTTTTTGGTGTAACTCTTCCTTTATATTGTTTGAAATCTGGTTAGCTCTTTTAGACATAATTACCAACGACTCATATATATTGTCGGTTCTCACATCCAGTTCGCGCAAATCGCGGGTTACTGTGCTGCTTGCAACAGCTGGCTTGTTTGGGTTGTTAATAACGCTCATGTCTTTTTTTTAATTATTAATATGGTATTTTCTGATTATCTCTGTCTTTAATTGATGGTGGCTGGGCGGTGTTGGTCGTATCCTTGGCGGCAATTTTTTTAGCCAGTTTAGGGTTAACTGTTGCTTCGGCCAAAACCTTTTTTGTTTGTATTATGCCACGCTGGCTATCCTTTTTATAATCGGCAGCATCTCTTAAATATTTGCTTGCCGGGTATTTTTCGGTAAACTGGTCGGCATAGGTCATCGCTTGTGTATAACGCTCTTCCTGTTTTTCTTCACGGCTTATCCTTGCGTACTCGTATTGTGCGCGTATAGTTAAAAACTCAATCTCTTCGGCATACTTTGTATCAGGGTAATCGCGCAGCATGTTGCCAAAGGCAATAACCGCCGCCTGGTAATCGCCTATAGTTAAATATAATTTAGCGTTGGCGTAAGCCTTATTCTCCAGTTTATCGCGCAGGTTTTGTATCAGTTTACCTGCTTCGGTAACCCGGTCGCTTTTTGGGTAAAGGTTAATAAACAGCTGTAACGATTCAATAGCCTTTAATGTATTCTCCTGATCGAGCGAATAAATTGGCGAATCGAGGTAGAAACAGTAAGCAGCAATAAACCGGCACTCCTCGGCCCGTGGGCTTGCAGGGTAGGTATCGGCAAAGGTTTTAAAGTGGTAACGGGCCGATGTATAATCCTTAAGCTTATAGTTGGTATAAGCGTAGTAATAGTACAGGTCTTCGTAGCCGGCACGTCCGCGGTAGCGGGTTACCAAGTCTTCAAACAAGCCAAGTGCCTTGTTGTAATCCTTTTTGTTATAAAACTTTAAAGCCTCCTGGTATTTCTTAGCGTTATCGTTACTCGCTTTTAACTTTTCGTACTTGCTTTTACAACTGCCAAGCGCAATAATTAATAGGAGCATTACGCTTGAAATTATGATGAGTTGTTTTTTAAACATTTTGCAAAGATAGGTGAATATTATAAATCAGTCAATTATTTATTTGGGCGAATATATAACGCCGTTTTTGCACCTTATATATATAGGCGGCGCATTTAACATCTTTTAACGTTATGGGCTGGTATATGGTGTATTTAGGCATAATTTAATTGATGTATATAGTATGTATATAATAGCACTTAATTAATGATGGCACAACTCACTGTATATACTATATATAATATAATAGAAGTAGGTGTGTTGTATCTATTACAGCATTGCTAATTAATTATCCCAGGCTTTGCTTGTTTAATAAACGCCGGTAATAAGACAAGGAGGAGATAGCGTGTAAATATTTTGAAATTTTTCATCCTCATTTGCAGCGTGTTAAAAGTACACTAACACTTATTTGCTACAAAGGGTTTGCATAATTAAAAACCTTGCTTACCTTTGCAGCCCGCAAACGAAATAGCGGGACGTTCTGTGAAACATTGCAACACAAATTATTTAAAAATAAAGCTTGCAAAAATGAAGAAAGGTTAATACCTTTGCAGCCCGCAAATGAGGAAACAAATTAGCGGACGTTCATTAAAAAGCAAGCTGAAAAAATAAAAAAATAAAGTTTGCAGAAATCAAAAAGGTTCATACCTTTGCAGTCCCAAAACAAACGGGCAAAATATCAAAAGCGATTTTTGATATAAACACTTGAAAAGTTAGCATCGTAGAAGATGAAAACATATACCGAACCGCGAGGCGAGGAACAAAGTTCTTAAAAGAGATAGAGAATAAATTATGCAGCGTAACGGTAAGTTAGAGATAGCGAGCTGGAGAAGTTGT